>CBDUPU010000103.1:0-7849 GCA_965369185.1 uncultured Rhodospirillales bacterium | reverse complement strand
AATCCGCACCAAAGGCGAGAACGGCCAGCCCGTTATCACGCACGGCCTGCGCCAGTTCGGGGCTATATTCTTCGAGCGCATCAGCAGCCGCCAGCGCGCCGTGAGCACCGGCACTGGAGATCGCACCGCCCGTGGCAAATTCCGTCACCAGCGCCGTTGCCGCCGTTGCCGAAGCATACATGGTAATTTTGCCATGGCGCAGAACGAGCCGGTCCATAAAGGACATGCTATCGCCCGCAGCATGGGTCGCAGTACGGGCTGTGCCGAATGCGCTACTATTCAGGGCATCGTCAGCGCGGGCCAGCAAATCATCAACCGAACCGGCCTGCTGCGCCCCGGCGCGGACGGCCTGATTGTAACGGGACAGCCCGTTTGTCAGACCGGAAGCGATATCATCAGAAGCATTCACGCCAAGGCCGCGCAAGAAATCGTCGGCATCAATATGACGCCCGGCGGCCAGCGCATCATCGACATTATCGAGATATTGCAAATTATCGCCGAGCTTTGCCATCGTCCGCATAAAGAGCGGATTTTGCGCAAGAGCAGCCGCATCGTCCGTGTGGCGGAGAAAATCATCGACATTGCCGCTGCGCACCGCAGCGACAAGGTTATCAAGATTATCGGCGTTGCGCAGGAAAGCGGTCGCGGCATTGTCGCCGTTTCTGGCAAAGCTGCCGATGATTGTGTGCATGACACTCATTATACGATCTCCTGCGTTAAGGGTTTCGGCTGGGGCTGAACAGGCGCTGGCGCAGCCTCTTCCGTGCCGGCAACGGCAACATTGCCGCCATTGGCAAAGGCGCGGCTAAGCTGGCCGCTATTTTCAGCGCGGGTATAAGGGCTGGCGATGCCGGCCGCTTCCGGCGCGGCCTGCTGTGCCGGGTATTTGTCCTGTAGCTGTTGCAAATACTGCTCGCGCTGATCATCATCCAGACCATCACTGCGCAAAGTTTCCACCAGATCACGGTCCTGCCGGATTTCCTCGATACGCTCGCGCAGGGTTGCCTCACGCTCAGCGCCAAGGCCGCCTTCATTGATCTCGCCGATGATCTGGCGCAGCTCATCACCCTGCCGGGTCAAAACATCATTGAGGAATTCCTGTTGCTGCGCCGCTTCACCCAATGCTTCCTGACCGGCTTCGCTGCGCAACTCCTCGGCTACTTCCGCAGCGTTTGCGTCAAGTTCATAAATCTGGGTCGCGCGATAAGCGCCAAACGCGCCTTCGACGCCCAAAGCCGCGTGGGTCGCGGCAGGGTTCATAACACGCGCCGTATTCGCCGCCCAGCTTCCGCCTGTTGACAGTGCAGAGGCCGCGCGGGTTGCACCTGCGCCAACGCGCGCTGCACCGAAGGCCGCGCCGCCAACGCCGCCGGTCGCAACCGTAACCGCGACAAAGCCGCCAACCTCGCCAACGACCTGACCGGCAGTCATAACGCCGCGTTCCCAGTCATTTTGCGCCTCGGTCCATGTCACGGCCTCTGCCGCATTATCGGCCATGCGGGTATCGTAGCTTTGCAGCTTGTTGTCTTCTGCGCGGAATACGTTGATTGCGTTGCGGGTTGTCCAGTTGTAACCAAGGTCAACGGCGAAGTCCCCGACGGCTGCGACGCCACCTGCCAGCCCCCGGACAACACCTTGCCCGAAAACTTCTGCAGTACGTCCAATCCGACTGAAAAATCCCATTAATTAACCTCTAAAGTACAACCTCATAATTTTATTGTTCATCATACGCAGCAAAGATGGGTAATTGCTTAACATACCCGTATTATACGAAAAAACCGGTCTCGCTCACAAATTCGCAGAGCAAAACCCTTTGTTTTCAACTTGTTATGAGATTAAATTTTTAACGTATTTTCCGAAAAGTCAAATATTAGGACTCGGACCGTGGGGCAGACCGTTCTTTGTCGGGGCCGGTTGGCCGGACAGGGTTTCAATCCGCTGGCGCAGCGCCGTTAGTTCCTTGCGGAATTGTGTAAGCTGCTGCGGGGTGCTGAAGCTGCCTTCGCGGAACGGGTCGGCAAAGACGTAATCATGCGAACCGTCAGGGCGTTTGCGAAACAGGATACTATCCGGATACCAATCATTAATCGACATGCCGGATTCTTCGGGAAAGCCGCTCGCATAATAAATAAAATCACTGTGCGGGAAATCGCGGCGCAGCGCATCCTGATTACCGGCACCGAGATAATTTTCGAGCGCCTCGACAATCGCCCGCGCGGCCTCACCGGCCGCAGGGTCTTTTAACATCATCTCATGTACAGCATCATGGCTTTCATGGCCGTCAATCATAGTGGCGATTGCGCGGGCGCCGCCGCCAACAACGGTGATGGTACTTTGCGGGATGTCGTCCAGCGTCAGCAGCTTTTCCATCACGGTGATGTGAAGCGGCGGATTGCCTTCGCTGCGGTAGGTATCAAATATTTTGGGAAGATGCGGATTGTCGGGATAGGCCCGGCACATAGCGGCAAGCGCTTCGGCAGGTCCTGAAATGCCCGTGACACGTACAACATAGTCATCATCAGGCGATGACAAAACGGCACGATCAGCGTCCCCGCCGATTACTTTAAACCCCTCGTCCTGCAGGGTGCGAATTACTTCGGACGGGCCTTTGCCGTCAAAACGCTTCAGATCTGTCATCGTGTTCTTACTCATAAGCGGTTTTTCCACTTCCCTCAGCATAATTGCCAAACTTTAAACAATTATTGCCAAACCTGCTTTTAAGCGTTGCGGGTCAGAATGGCTGCGAAAAACCCGTCCGTATTGTGCTGATGCGGCGACAGGCGCATATACGGCCCCTTGGCATAGGGGGTATCGAGTTCAGACAAGGTAAAATCAGGATTTTCTTTCAAGAAAGCCTCGATCTGACGCTCGTTTTCTGCAGGCAGCAGCGAACAAGTCGCATAGACCAGTTTACCGCCGGGCTTTACCGCCCTGGTCGCGCGGCTTAAAATATCAGCCTGCACGGCCAGTAATTCTTCCAAAGGAGGGCCGAAGGTGCGCCAGCGCGTATCGGGATTGCGGCGCCATGTGCCGGTGCCGGAGCACGGAACGTCGATCAGGACAATATCAAACGTGCCTTTCTGGCGCTTTAGCCATTTGCGCGACTTTTCCTCTTCGATCGGGCGAATCTCGATAATATCGTGGACGCCTGCTTTTCTAAAACGCGGACGCGCCTTTTCCAGCCGCGATTTTTCAGTGTCCATCGCAACGATGCGGCCTTTATTCTGCATCGCGCCGGCCAGCGCCAGCGTCTTGCCGCCGGCACCTGCGCAATAATCAAGCACCTGCATACCGGGCTGCGCGTCACAAACGGCGGCGATGAGCTGTGAGCCTTCATCCTGAATATCAAACCAGCCTTTATGGAACGCCTTGGTCTTGGCGAGGTAGGCTTTGCGGCGGGCGCGCAGGCCCCACGGCGAAAACGGGGTTTCGTCAGTCTGGACGCGGTCTTTGGCAAGAGAGTCTTTCAATGTCTTGCGATCGACCTTGCCGGTATTTACGCGCAAATCAAGCGGCGCACCGTCCAGCATCGCGGCCATTTCTACGGCGAAATCATCGCCAAAACGCTCCCGCAGCGCTGCTTCATGTTCCGGCGGGCATTCAACGCGCACGGCTTCGGGCATGTCCGGGGCTTCATCGAGCCTGTTCCCTGCGAGCGCGGCGGCCAGTTCCTGCTCCTGATCATTCAAAACCATCGGGCCGTATTTGCTGGCATCGAACAAAGCGGCAGGGTCGCCGCGTTCGCCGAGCATGACCCATGCAAGGGCGCGGGTGCGCGGCGTGTCTTGTGCGCCGGCTTTGGCAAGCCACCAGCCAAGGCGAGCATGGGCGCGCATAATCTGGTAGGTGCGCTCGGCAATCTCGGCGCGGTCAGTGCTGCCAATATAGCGGCGATGGCGCAAATAATCGCCCATCGTGCCGTCCATAGGAATACGACTGGAACTAATGCGTTCCAGCAGTTCGATCGTTGCTTGCAAGCGTGCGGATGGTGTCATGGTGGCAGGGTTGTATCACAGTTAAAGCGCAGAGCCACGAAAAAAGAAACCCCTGCGTTACAGGCAAGGGTTTCCGGCTATTATAAACGCGGCCGAAGCGGCGTTGTTATTCGTCAATGACCTCTTCATCACTGATATCAAGATCACCTTCATCATCAGCGATTTCTTCGGCGGCTTCGTCAGTTACGACTTCTTCGCCCTCGATGGCAAAGCCGTCTGCATCAAAGGCGGCCTCATCGACGATTTCGCTATATTCTTCTTCTGCTACGATGCCCGCATCTTCGGCATAAGCGCCAACCGGTGCATACGCCAGCAGACCGGCAACCAAAAGGATGCCCAGTGTTTTCTTCATTTCTTTTTTCTCCGAAAATTGAAGCGGCCCCAACTGCCACTTCCATAAGAATGATTATATCAGTTTTTATGAAAAACCAAAGCAAATTCATACTGCTATATCAGTAAAATACGCGGGGAGAAAATTGACCGATTAGCCGATCAGTGAAGAGGTATCGCGCCAGCCAAAACAGATGTCGCGGGCAGCAGTGGGGCCGATGGTGACGTCTTTTTTGCCGCAGCGTTCACCGCCAAGGGCTTTGTAAAAAGCGGCGGCGCGTTTGTTTTTTTCCAGCGTCCAGAGGCAGAGCGATTTATGGCGCTCCGGTGCCAGCGCAGCAGCGGCAGCGCCCAAAAGTTTGCGGCCAAGCCCCTGACGCCAGTAATCGGGCAGAATGTAAAGCGCATAAACCTCCGCCGAATAAAGCGGGCGGATCGGCGACATGCCAGGCGGCGGGGTCTTTAGCTTGCCGAAGCTGACAAAGCCAGCGGGCGCGCCGTCAGCGCCTTCGGCGAGCAGCACGTTCCAGCCCTCTTCCGCCATCCAGCGCTGCCATTTTTCTTCATACTCCCCCTGATCCAGCGCGGCGAGCCAGTTTTCATCGACAATATAGCGATAGGATTCGCGCCAGCCGGTAATCAGAATATCGGCGAGATGCGGAATATCGGCTTCGGTTGCAGGGCGGATGGAAAACATACTTACTGCACCGTTTCTTCGTCTTTATCGCCGAGCGCAAGGTCAATGGCGTGCAGCATATTGACGGTGCCCTGCATGACGCCTTTGCCGTGGCTCCAGATATAATCGCCAGCCTCAATAAAGCCTGCGCCGGCCTCGACAAAGTAAGCGGCATAATCGTTCGTGACCGGCCCTTCGATCACGGCGGGGCGGTCGGTCAGCATGGTCCAGAATTTCAGGACATCGGCAGAGGGCAGTTTCTTGCCGCCAACGCCGAAGGTGACAAAATCCGCGCCCGCATCATAGGCAGCAGCGGCGTTGTCATTGGACAGGCCGCAGGCCATGCCGATAATGCCCTCTTCGCCGAGCAGTTCGCGGGCTTCGCTGATATCCTCCGGCTCTGTCAGCAGAACGCCGTCGGCTTCCAGCTCCTTCGCCTGCTGCGCGCGGCCGCGCAAAATGGTAGCGATGCCGTTGTCCCGCGCCATGGTAAACAGCATCATGGCCTTGCCGAAAAATTCGGGGTCACCTTCATTGGCGCAGATTTCCAGCGTGTGCATGTTTTTTTCGTAGTTCGAGCCGTTTAGTACGAAATAAATCTGGCGCAGGTCGCGCATCAGCACATCAAGCGCCAGATCCGGCCCTACGCGTAGCCACAGGCCGCAAGGTGCCGCGCCTTTCTTTTTCTTCTTTTCTTCGGTCACTTTTTCTTTTTGCACGTTTTCGTCTTTGGACATTACTTATCCTCTACGCGGTAATTCGGGGCTTCCTGGGTGACGGTGACGTCGTGGACGTGGCTTTCGCGATAGCCTGCCGAGGTCATTTTGATGAATTCGGCTTTTTTCTTCATCTCATCAATCGTTTTACAGCCGGTATAGCCCATGGCGGCGCGCAGACCGCCGACCATTTGATGAAGCACATTGCCGACAGGGCCTTTATAGGGGACGCGGCCTTCGATGCCTTCGGGGACGAGCTTCTGGCTTTCGGTGACGCCTGCCTGAAAGTAACGGTCAGCCGAGCCGCGCATCATCGCGCCGACACTGCCCATACCGCGATAGGTCTTGTAAGAGCGCCCCTGATACAAGATGACTTCGCCCGGCGCTTCGTCGGTGCCCGCAAACATGCTGCCCATCATGACGCAGTCGGCACCGGCGGCAACCGCCTTGGCGACGTCGCCGGAATATTTGATGCCGCCATCGGCAATGACCGGAACGCCTTTTTTGGCGCAGGCCGCAGATACGTCCATAATCGCGGTCAGTTGCGGCACGCCGACACCGGCAACAACGCGGGTGGTGCAGATCGACCCCGGGCCGATACCGACCTTGACCGCGTTTGCACCGGCATCAATCAGCGCCTTGGCCGCATCGCCCGTGGCAATGTTACCGGCGATAATCTGCAGCCGGTCGGATGGAAACTGGTCGCGGATCTTGCGGACGGTAGCAAGAACGTTTTTCGAGTGGCCGTGCGCGGTATCGACAACGACGACATCCAGACCGGATTCTGCCATGGCGGCGGCGCGTTCAAAACCGCTTTCGCCCGTCCCGACAGCCGCGCCGACCAGCAAGCGACCATGCGCGTCTTTGGTGGCGTGCGGGAAGAGGTCGGATTTTTCGATGTCTTTCACCGTCACAAGACCGATGCAGCGCTCGGCATCATCAACGACCAGCAGCTTTTCAATGCGGTGTTTATGCAGCAGGCGGCGCGCTTCGGCCTTATCAACTTCGCCAACGACCTTGACGAGATTTTCAGCCGTCATCAGTTCGCGCACCGGCTGGTCCATATCTTCGGCAAAGCGCACATCGCGGTTGGTGAGAATGCCGACAAGGCGGCCATCTTCTTCGGTGACCGGAATGCCGGAAATACGGTAATGCTTCATCAGGGCGAGCGCCTCGCCAAGAGAGGCATAGGGGCGAATGGTGATCGGGTTAACGACCATGCCTGATTCAAAGCGTTTTACCTTTTGCACTTCAGCGGCCTGTTCCTCGACCGTCATATTGCGGTGGAGAATGCCAAGCCCGCCCGCCTGCGCCATGGCAATCGCCATTTCTGCGGCAGTCACGGTATCCATTGCAGCGGAGACAACCGGAATGCGCAACTGTATCGACGCGGTCAGGCGGGTTTTGGTATCAGCATCGTTGGGATGGATTTCCGAGGCCGCCGGAACCAGCAGCACATCATCAAACGTCAAACCTTCGCGGGGAGTTTTGCTTAGCATTGGTCAAATTCTCCTGATCAGGGATTTCTGTGAATTTGACGCCTATTGATAAACCAAAGACAGGGCAAAATCCAGAAGAGTTTTGCTACAGCGCCTGCTGCCACAACTTTTCCTGAAGCGCCTTGTGCATGTGCTTTTTCTTTTCTGCTTCGGAAATCTGATCTCTGGCTTCCATTTCAGAAAGCAGCTCAATCATTTTGAATTGCGTCATTTTACGATCAGCCAGCAAAGTACGCCCCTTTTCCAAAGAGACAGAGCCTTGTTTGCTTTCGACCTGCCAGCCCATACCGGCAAAATAAAACAGGGAAGACCAGAACCCGCGGCGTTTTGCGGTGTATTTGCCGACTTCGATCTTGTTGCCGTCATCGCTGACCTTGGCGGCTTTGGCAAATTGCGCAGCCAGTTCATCAGCGCCCGGCACGTCATTTTCAATTTCTATCTGGTCTTTAAATTTCATCTCTGTCGCCCCCCCTAAAAAAAGAAAGCATATATTTCATAGGCACAAAAACGTCAAACGAAACGAGCCTTTACAAGCCGCGAAAACCGGTCGCAACGACATATTGCTCGGCGCTTTCCTTGCGGGAAGCAGGCGGCTTAATGTGACGGATCGTTTCAAAATCTTTTTTCATCATG
>CBDUPU010000102.1:0-7883 GCA_965369185.1 uncultured Rhodospirillales bacterium | reverse complement strand
CTGGATGAGGCGATTGACCTTATTCATAAAGCGCATGAGGTAGGCAAAGCGATTTCGGTCGGCTTGCTGGGAAATGCTGCGGAGATATTCCCTGAGATTGCCCGCCGCGCCAAGGAAGACAAGCGCTACCGTCCGGATGTTGTGACCGACCAGACCAGCGCGCATGATCCGCTAAACGGCTATCTGCCGAAAGGCTGGAGTCTTGATAAGGCCGAGCAGATGCGGCGCACTGACCCGGATGCTGTCGTCAAGGCGGCCTGCGCGTCGATGGCAGAGCATGTCCAGGCAATGCTGGACCTTAGCCATATGGGGATTCCGACGCTTGATTACGGCAATAATATCCGTCAGGTGGCACTGGATGAGGGCGTTAAGGACGCGTTCGATTTCCCGGGGTTTGTCCCGGCCTATATCCGCCCGCTCTTTTGCCGGGGTATCGGGCCGTTCCGCTGGGCGGCGCTGTCGGGCGATCCGGAAGACATCTATAAGACCGACCAGAAGGTCAAGGAGCTGATCCCTGATAATGCGCACCTGCATAACTGGCTGGATATGGCGCGGGAGCGCATTAGCTTTCAGGGCTTGCCAAGCCGGATTTGCTGGATCGGCCTTGGCGAACGGGCGAAGGTCGGGCTTGCGCTGAATGAGATGGTGGCGAGCGGCGAGCTGAAAGCGCCGCTGGTGATTGGCCGCGATCATCTGGATTCCGGCTCTGTCGCCAGTCCTAACCGCGAAACGGAAGGAATGAAGGACGGTAGTGACACCGTTTCCGATTGGCCGATGCTCAATGCCTTGCTGAACTGCGCTTCCGGCGCGACGTGGGTGTCGCTGCATCATGGCGGCGGGGTTGGTATGGGGTATTCGCAGCATGCGGGGATGGTCGTTGTTGCTGACGGCACCGAAGAAGCGGCGAAGCGTCTTGAACGCGTTCTGACCAATGATCCCGGAACCGGCGTCATGCGCCATGCCGATGCCGGTTACGACATCGCCGTGGAGTGCGCTGAAGAGCAGGGCCTGAAACTGCCGATGATTAACGGTTAATATTAGAGTACCAGAGATGAATGCATATAAATATGAACTCAGCCCCGGCGATATAACGCTTGCGGATTTGCGGCGCATTTACCGGCAGCCGGTAGAGCTTTCGCTGACTTCTGCGGCGTGGGAGGCGATTGGTGCAGGCCGCGCGGTTGTCGAAAACGCGATTGCGGAAGGCCGGGTGATTTACGGGATCAATACCGGCTTTGGTAAGCTGGCGAAGCAGAAAGTCAGCGCCGAGAAGCTGGAACAGCTGCAGGAAAATTTGATCCTGTCGCATTGCACGGGGACGGGGGAGATTCTTCCCGATGCCGTCACGCGGCTTATCATGGTGACCAAGATCAACGGGCTGGCGCAAGGATTTTCCGGCGTGCGCCCGGTGCTGATCGAGGCGATGATTGCGCTGCTTAATCACGGGGTTTATCCGTGCATTCCGGCGCAAGGCTCGGTCGGTGCGTCTGGCGATCTTGCGCCGCTCGCGCATTTGAGCGCGGTGTTGCTTGGCTATGGCGAGGCGCGGGTTGACGGCAAAATCGTGCCTGCTGCCGAGGGGCTGAAAATTGCCGGGCTTGCGCCGATGAAGCTGGCGCCCAAGGAAGGCCTCGCGCTGATTAACGGGACGCAGGTATCGGCGTCACTGGCACTGGCCGGACTGTTTGCCACCGAGAACGGTTTTGCCGCCGCAGTGATTGGCGGGGCGCTGAGTATCGAGGCAGCCAAAGGGTCGCCCGGCCCGTTTGCCGATAAAATCCATGAAATCCGCAGGCAGCCGGGGCAGCGTGATGTTGCGACCATGTATCGGACGCTGCTGGATAATAGCGAGCTGCGTAATTCGCATGTGGCCTGCGACAAGGTGCAGGACCCTTATTCGCTGCGCTGTATGCCGCAGGTGATGGGGGCCTGTCTTGACACGATCCGCAGCGCCGCCGCCATGCTGGAGCGTGAGGCGAATGCTGTGACCGATAACCCGCTGGTCTTTGCCGAAACCGGCGAGGTGCTGTCCTGCGGTAACTTCCATGCCGAGCCGGTGGCGTTTGCCGCCGATATGCTGGCGCTGGCGATTGCCGAGATCGGCAGCCTGTCGGAGCGGCGGATTGCCCTGCTGATCGACGAGAACCTTAGCGGCTTGCCGCCGTTTCTGGTCGAGGATGCCGGGGTTAATTCCGGCTTTATGATCGCTCATGTCACCGCTGCGGCGCTGGTGAGCGAGAACAAGCAAAGCAGCTATCCGGCCAGTGTGGATTCCATTCCGACCTCCGCCGGGCAGGAAGACCATGTCAGTATGGCGACACACGGCGCGCGGCGGCTGCTGCGGATGGCCGAGAATATGAGCACGGTTGTCGGCATCGAGCTGCTGGCCGCGGTGCAGGGGATCGAGTTCCACCGTCCGCTGGCCAGCTCTGCAGACCTTGAGAAAGTGATCGCCATGGTGAGAGAGCGTGTTGCGCATTATGACGAAGACCGCTATTTCGCGCCGGACATTCAGGAAGCGACTGCGCTGGTGCAATCCGACAGGTTGCTGGCATTTTGCAGCGCTGTGCTGCCGTCGGTGGAGCTGGGCGTATAATGGATATTTATGAACTGATCGAAGGCGACAGCCCGCTGATTTTCTCCAGCCCGCATAGCGGGACGTTTGTGCCGGAAGACATTAAGGCGCGTTTTACGGCGGCTGCGCTGAAGCTGCCGGATACGGACTGGCATGTGAACAAGCTCTATGAAGACTTTGCGCGCGCGAACAATGCTACGTTCATCAAGGCGAATTATTCACGTTATGTCGTTGATCTGAACCGCCCGCCGGATGACAAGCCGCTTTATCCGGGGCAGCTTAAAGTATCGCTGTGCCCTGACCAGACTTTTGCTGGCGATGACATCTATCAGCCGGGGCAGGCGCCGGATTCGCAGGAGGTCGCGCGGCGTTTGCAGCAATACTGGCAGCCTTACCATGATGTGCTGGCGGCGCAGATCGAGCGGGTCAAGGCGAAGCACGGTTATGCGATTGTGTATGACTGCCATTCGATTTATTCCAACCTGCCGCGCCTGTTTGAAGGGCGTTTGCCAGACCTGAATATCGGCACGGCAGGCGGAGCGAGCTGTGCCAAGGGCATGGGGCAGGCGGCTTTTGATGTCGCGCGGAAATCGACCTATAGCGCGGTCTTTAACGGCCGGTTTATCGGCGGTTATATTACGCGGCATTACGGCCAGCCGGAGCAGGGCGTTCATGCGATCCAGATGGAGATCGTACGCGATACTCATATTGATGAAAGCACCTATAGCTATGACGAAGCCAAGGCGGCGCAGTTAAAGCAGGTGTTAGAGCGTATCCTGCACGCCATTACGGACAATGCCCGCACAGGGATTGTACCCAAACCGGTAAGATAGCTCCGCCGGCTGCTCAATATCCCACAGGACAAAATCGGCGCGCAGCCCTTCGGCGAGTGTGCCGCAATCGTCCCAGCCGAGCGCTTTGGCGGCGTTGCGCGTGACCCCGGCCAGCGCTTCTTCCGGCGTCATATGGAACAGCGTGCAGGCCATGTTGAGCATTAGTAGCAGCGAGTGCGCGGGTGAGCTGCCGGGGTTGAGGTCGGTGGCGATTGCTATTGGCACGTTATATTCCCGTAGCAATTCCAGCGGCGGTAATTTCGTTTCGCGCAGGAAGTAATATGCGCCGGGCAGCAGGACGGCGACCGTTCCGGCCTGCGCCATTGCCTTGACACCGTCTTCGCTCAGATATTCGAGGTGGTCGGCGGACAGGCCGTGATAGTGCGCCGTCAGCGCCGCGCCTTTCTGGTCGGAGAGCTGCTCGGCATGGAGTTTGACTGGCAGGCCAAGCTCCTGTGCTTTCTGGAATATTTTTTCGGTTTGCACGGTGGTGAAGCCGATCCGTTCACAGAAGGCGTCAATGGCATCGATAAGGCCTTCCGCTGCCAGTTGCGGCAGCATTTCGCTACGGATCAGATCGATATAATCATCGGCGCGGCCGGTATATTCCGGCGGCAGGGCGTGGGCGCCTAGGAAAGTGCGCTGTACCCTTATTCCGGTTTCATCGCGCAGGCGGGTGGCGACGCGCAGCATTTTGGCTTCTGTCGCCGTGTCGAGGCCGTAGCCGGATTTAATCTCGATACCGGTGACACCTTCGCGCATTAAATTAAGAAGCCTTGGTAGCGCCTTGTTATAAAGTTCACTTTCGCTCTCGCCTCTGGTTGCAGCGACGGTGGAAAGAATGCCGCCGCCGGCCTTGGCGATTTCTTCGTAGGTCGCGCCGTTAAGTCTCAGCTCGAATTCCTTGGCGCGGTTGCCGCCGTAAACCAGGTGGGTGTGGCAGTCGATCAGGCCGGGGGTGATCCAGCGGCCTTCTGCGTCGTGGACATTCTGCGCGAGATTTTCCGGCGCGTCCGGTAAGTCCTCCTGCTGTCCGCACCACGCGATTTTACCGTCCTTCACGGCAATTGCCGCGTTTTCAATCGCGCCGTAAGGCCGCTCGCCCGTCATTGTCGCCAGATTGGCGTTAATCCAGATAGAATCCCACATTGTAACCGTCTATGATCGTTGTTAATTTTACGAACCAAAGCACGAACAGGTTAGACCATGACGCAATTTTTGGCAAAGACAGCTTTACTCCCCGATGGCTGGGCGAGCGATGTGCTGATCGCAACCGACGAGCAGGGCTGGATTACTTCCGTCCAGCCCGGCCAGCCGCATAGCGATGCCCAAATTCTTGACGGCGCGGTCGTGCCGGGGATGCCGAACTTGCACTCCCACGCTTTTCAGCGGGCACTGGCCGGTCTGACCGAATATGCCACCGGCGATAAGGACAGCTTCTGGACGTGGCGCAAGCTGATGTACGAGTTCCTGCAAACGCTGGACGAGGCGAAGCTGGAGGAGATCGCCACCGCGCTTTACCGCCAGATGCTGGCCGCCGGATATACCCATGTCGGCGAGTTCCATTATATCCACCACGCGCCGGACGGCAGCCCTTACGAAGACCGGGCGCAGCTCTCGCACTGTATGATCCGCGCCGCGAAAAAGGCGGGGATCGGTATTACCCTGCTGCCGGTGCTCTATGCCCATAGCGGCTTTGGCGGCCTGCCGCCGGAAGAGGGGCAAAAGCGCTTTATTAATACGCCGGAGCAGTATCTCGACATTATCGCCTCGCTTTCCCGTGACTATCAGGACGATGCGCAGGTGCGGATCGGCATGGCGTTTCATTCGCTGCGGGCGGTGACGCCGGAAATGATCGCCGCGGTCAGCAAGGCCGGGCAGGAGATCGACCCGCTTATGCCGGTGCATATCCATATCGCCGAGCAGGAAAAGGAAGTCGCCGATTGTATCGCTTGGTCAGGCCAGCGTCCGGTTGAATGGCTGCTGGATCATGCCGAAGTAAATCGCCACTGGTGCCTTGTTCATGCCACCCACATGACCGAAGCGGAAACGCGCGGCCTTGCCCAAAGCGGGGCGGTTGCCGGGCTGTGCCCTGTGACGGAAGCCAATCTCGGCGACGGGCTGTTTAACCTGCCCGATTATATCCGCGAAGGCGGGGCGTGGGGCATTGGCTCCGACAGCCAGATCTGCGTCGATCCGCTGGAGGAGCTGCGCTGGCTGGAATACGGCCAGCGCCTGACCCGCAAACAGCGCGCCATCGCCAGAACCGCAGAAGAGCCGCATGTTGGCAGCTACCTTTACAAAGCCGCCCTGCAAGGCGGCGCGCAAGCCCTCGGCGGCCATATCGGCGCGCTGGAGGCGGGAAAACGCGCGGATTTCGTGGTGCTGGGCGGCGAAGCGCTGCAGGAGCAGGCCACCGCGCTTGATAGTCTGGTGTTTGCACCAGTTAAGGCGGTGCGGGCGGTTTATGTCGGCGGTAAGTGCTCCAGCTAAACAGCCGCGAAAAACCCTTCAGTTCGTTTGCCGGATTTTCCATCAAGCCCGCCCGCGTCCTTGATTTTAAAGGATAATCTTTCAGTTCGTTCGTGCAGACAATGCGGCCATGAAAAAAGCGCACGTAGTGCGCTTGATTGAGCTACTATACCAAAAATGCTGGTGAGGGGCAATTTATCTGGTGCGTGGGGAAAATGCATTGTGTCCCGGTTTTCTTTTCGGTTTTCTTTTCAAAATCGTGTCTTGTCCCGGTTTTTCAAACATCTATAGATTACGAACAATGAAGCAAGCGCCAGCAACTACTACGTCACTCTTCTGTTACCAACTGGCTTATATCCATCACCTTCAGTATTTGGAAAGTCGTAATATTTTTTGCAGTATTCCGAGTTATGTTCTTTTTTCTCAAAAATGGACTTGTTAGAAACTATCGTCTCAAACTCTTTTAAGGCCGTGAAGAATGAGCAAGAAAACACTTCTTTTGCCTCTTGTTCTTTACCTTGCTTTTCGTACACTCGAGGAGCGCTATACTTATATAGGGCGGTTTGAATTTCGTTTTCTATAGCTCCAGCCTTTTCTAATTTTACAAATGTGAGGATTAGCCAATCGTTTATGCCCGCATAGCTTTCTGCATAACAGAGAGCATCTTCCCTTTGTGGTATATTATTTGTATATCCGATTTTTATTAAGGAGGCCGATTTGCTTCCTGCAATATAAACGTAGCCAAGCTCTTGAGACCTCTTCATATAAGCGATCGCGCTTGTGTTACATTGAATGCAGCGGTTCTTTCTTGTTCGTAGCCTGTGACCAGATTTTTTACAGTCACTACCGATAGTGAATATTTTGCCTTCCTTCTTCATTTGGGATTCCCTATCGCTACCGCTCATACCCCTACTATCAAAAACATCTTCTGGAGTGACGTTGTGCTTCTTTAAAAATGCCAGTTCTTCTTGAGTAAGATTCATGCTGTCTCTCCTTAATCCATGATGATTGAAGGGGTGTTTTTAATGGCTAATGATGTCAAAAACAAGGCGTAGAAAAACCGGTCAATAATAAAATTTAAACAATGAAATAAAAAGCAGGAGAGGAGAATTAAATGTATTGCGCTATAATTTTTTTCATAATGAGGTGATTTCTCTAATCCTGTATTCCTATGGCCTTTTTGTATCTAAAAATTAGTAATGGAAATGCGTGTTCCCTTAAAAATGGTGCCATACTTTACTTTTGTTTCTTTTGTTGGCTTTAATGCGCAAAGGAACAAGACACTAAACAAGGAAAACAAAGACATGGCCACGACACCCAACTGCCCGCAATGTGGCTCCACCTATGGCTATGAGGATCGGGGGATGATGAATTGTCCGGAGTGTGGGCATGAGTGGGTGGCGGGGGCTGCCGGTGAGGAAGAGGGCGGGCGCGTTGTGCGGGATGCCAACGGGACGGAACTTCAGGACGGAGACACGGTGACGGTGATTAAAGATTTGAAGGTCAAGGGATCGTCTTCCGTGGTTAAGGTCGGCACCAAGGTCAAAAATATCCGGCTGGTTGAGGGCGACCATGATATTGACTGCAAAATTCCGGGGATCGGCGCGATGGGGCTGAAATCCGAATTTGTCAAAAAGGTCGCGGATTAACGGCGCTTATTTTTCCGTTTTTACGCCATGTTTCTTTAGCCATGCGGCGGCGTAGCCGCAGATGGGCACGATGGTCAGGTTTTCTGCGCTGGCTGTTTCTGTGATGTATTGCATTAATTTTCCGGCAGCGCCTGTGCCGCGCAGGGCGGGCGGGGCTTCGACGTGGTCGATATAGAGCCTGCCTTCTTGGCGGCGGTAAGTGGCAAAGCTTATGCCGCCGTCAGTGCGGTATTCGAAGCGGCCATTTTCGGTGTTGTCGATGAACTGTGCCTGTTCAGCCATTTTTCCGGTCCCTAGAAACGGTGGCTGATATTGGCGTAGAAACGCGCATCGCGGTCATTCTGTGTTTCCGGC
>CBDUPU010000101.1:0-7889 GCA_965369185.1 uncultured Rhodospirillales bacterium | reverse complement strand
GATGCTGATGGAAGCCGTGGCGATGATGAAAAATATCGCCTGCATGGATGTAATCAATGACGCGCTGCACAGCCTTTTCGTAGTCTTCTCGGCTGTGGCTGCTATACCACTGGCTATCTCCCGGATCTGCGCCGGTTTCGGTGTTTGCTGCGGCCTGTGCTGACAGACGCAGGAAATGGTTGAAGCGCACTTTGGCGCTTTTATCGTCCGCGGCGTGGACAAGGAACCAGCCTTTTTGTTTGTGATGGTCATAGGCATAAACCTGATCGTAAATGCCAACCGCCATGTCCGGCATGCCAGGGCTGTTTTCCGCCATGTTCGGCAGACGCTCTATGCTGCGGGCAAGGTCGTAGCCAAAGAAACCGGCGGCACCGCCCTGAAATGGCGGCAGATCGGCGCGGCTCTCGCGCTCCATGCCGTAAGTTTCGATCCGGTCTTTGATGACGTCAAACGGCTTGCCGGTAAAGGAAAGCTGCTGCTCTAAATTGGTGACGGTGATTTTATTATCTTTGGCCTCGATCGTTTCAATCGGCTGAAAGGCGATGAAGCTGTAACGGCTGAGCTCATGCGCGGGATCGGCGCTGTCGAAAAACAGGCTGTAAGGCTGGCGGCTAAGGGCGGCGAAATATTCGTGCGGCTCGCGGCCTTCTATTAAAAAGCTGTGCAGTTTCATATTCTGTCCTGTGATGAGGTTTTATCGCCTTTTCACCGCTTCGGTGCAACAAAAAATTCAGGCAATTATGCGCTCTATCCCAGTAAGTCCTTGATTTGTTTTATTGCTTCTGCGAGGCCGACGCGCTGTACCTCGACCCCATCGGGGAACGCGCCGCACAGCCGGGTCGGCAGCATGGAATCCAGCATGACAAAAACGCCGCGGTCGCTACTGCGCCGGACAAGACGGCCATAGGCCTGCCGCAGTTTCAGGCGGGTCATCAGTTCGTCATAGCGCCGCCCGCCAAAGGCGCTGCGCCGTGCCTTGTGCAATATCGTAGGGCGCGGCCACGGCACGCGGTCATAGACCAGCAAGCGCAAGGATTCGCCGGGGACGTCAACGCCGTCACGCACAGCATCAGTGCCGAGCAAGCAGGCATTGATTTCTTCGCGGAAAATATCGACCAGCGTGCCGGTGTCCATTTCGTCGCTATGCTGCGCGTATAGCGGCAGTCCGGCCTCTTCCAGCGGGGCGATGATCCGGTCACGCACCGCGCGCAGGCGCTGCACCGCCGTGAAAAGGCCAAGCGCGCCGCCGCCGGATGCCTTGAACAGCTCGCGATAGGCGGCGGCGACCTGATTGAGGTCGTCCTTGCGGACGTCGTTAATGACAAAAATTGCCGTTTGGTCGGCGTAATTAAACGGCGAGGATTCAGCAAATTCGACCGGCGACGATGACAGGACATCAACACCGGTCCGCTCGCGCGCAACCCGCCAGTTTTCAGCCTCGTCCTCTGTACCGTCACGCAGCGTCGCCGAGGTGATGGCAACGCCGTGTGCGTGCGGCTTTAACGCGGCGGCAAAGGGGCGCATCGGGTCGATATGGTGGCGGTAAAGGCCAATATCGATGGCCTGCCCGTCAACGCGCTCGATCTCCATCCAGTCAACATATTCGGCTGGGGTTTGCTCTTGCTCCAGAGTTTCCAACATTCCGATCCATGCGGCGATTTCATGTTCGCTGCGCCGGTCAAGCCCGGCGGCGAGGGCTTCGAGGCGTTTTCTTGTGTCGCTGTCGAGCGTGTCGGCCTGTTCGTTCAGGCGCTCTTTCAGCCGCTTGGACAGGCTGCGCATCGGTTTTTGCAGGTCGCGCATCTTGTTTTTGAGCGTCTTTGCCGCATCGCCCAGCCCTTCGATCAGCGGCTGGGTCTGAGTTTCCAGAGAGTAAGGGCCGTCAGCGCCCGGCGCACGGGCATAGACCTGCTGGTAAACTAGGGCGAGAAAGCCCTCGGTCGGGCCTTGCGGCGCCTTATCGCGCAGGCGGCGCGACCAGCTATAGGCGGGCAGGGCGCTGGCTTCGTGCATGATGGCTTCAAGGTCGGCTTCGGCTTCTGCGTCCCCGGCGATCAGATCTTCGGCGCGGCGCTTCAGGCCGCGGGCGCGGCTGCGGCGGCCGCCTTCCGCGCCCCTGATCCAGCGGCGCAAATCGTGAGTCTCGCGGGCGGTCAAATGCCCGGCAAAGGCGCTGTCGGCGGCATCGAACAGATGATGCCCTTCGTCAAAAACATAGCGTTCCGGCAGGCGGTCGCCGTCGCCGGACAGGGCGGTCTGGATCATGACAAGCGCATGGTTGGCGACGACGATTTCGGCATGCTGCGATTTGCGGATCGCCTTTTCGACAAAGCATTTGTGATAGTGGTCGCAGCCGGAATAAATGCATTCGCCGCGCTTGTCGGCCATGCCTGCCGTGTACTGAAAACCGAGCAGGCCGGAGAGCCAGCCGGGGAAATCGCCGCCTTGCAAATCGCCGTCACGGCTTGCTTCTGCCCAGCGTGCCATCAGCCCCGCGGCAATGATCTGGCGCAAATCCTTGGCCAGCGCCGCGCCCGCAACCGCATCTTCCATATTGAGCAGGCAGAGATAATTCTCGCGGCCTTTGCGGATGGTGACTTTTGCGTCTTTGACGCCCGGATGCGGGTGCAGGCGGTCAAGCTCCTGATCGATCTGGCGCTGCAGGTTTTTGGTATAGGTCGAAACCCAGACCGTGCCCTTGTTCTTTTCCGCCCAGACGCTGGCGGGGGAAAGATAGCCAAGCGTTTTGCCAACGCCTGTGCCTGCTTCTGCCAGCACGATATGCGGCTGGGTTTCTTCGCTGCGCGGCGCGAAGGCGGCTGCCATTTTGGTGGCGTAGTTCCGTTGCGGTTCGCGCATTTCCGCGCCGGGGCCAAGAATTTCGGCCAGCCGCGCGCGCGCTTCTTCGCCGGTCACGGGGTTATGCGAAGGCGGCGGCTCTGGCGGCTGCTCGCTCCATTCCGGCAAATGTTTCCAGATATTCAGCGCGGTCTTGCTGATGACCGGTTCGGCAGGATCATATTCATGGCCGAGCGCGGCGCAGATATAAGGGCTCCACGCCCAGCCTTTGCCGTTCAGCCCCATTGCTTTTGCGATTTCCAGCGGGTCTGCTTTTTTGGCGTGACGGACTTCTTTTTGCAAATCGCCGAGCAGCGCCTGCGCGACCTCCATCAGGCTAAGCGGATAGTCTTCAAAACTCTCCGGCGGGGTGAGGCCAAGCGCTTTTGTCAGGCCGACCGGGGTCGGGACGCAGAAAGCGGCGGGGTGGACAAAGGCGAACAGCTCCAGCAGGTCAAAGGCGAGAATGTCCTGCGCGCCGAGGCGCTGACGCGTATAGGGCGCGTGGCAGACCATGACCGGCTTTTTGTGCACCAGCGCCTGCGCCTGTGCGTGCGGCATGGTTTTGACTTCGCCGTCGGTTGTCAGGATCGCAGCTTCGCGCGTGTTGACCGCCAATATCGGAATATCGGGCAGGACAATCGGTGCCTGTTGTTGCTGAAGCTGGCTGGTCATGCTTTTAGAAATAGCACTGAAAGCGGCGCTTGAAAACGTATTGCCGCAAGTTATACCAGTGCTATCGGGGCTTTGCGCCGTAAATTCTGTTTAATCTGCTTAAAATGACGGGCGGTGCGGCTTGTTGCCTTTTTCCGGGCATAGCTTGATGCCTTTTTCGGCGGCCTTGCCGGCCTGCGCCCGGCGCACGGTTTCGGCGTAATCCTGCGGGTCGATCTTTAGCGCTTTCAGCAGGCCGCCCAGTGGCACAGCGATGGAGAAGCTGCCGACCTCCTTATTGAGGAAACCCGGCGAGAACATGCCGCTGCCGTTCTGGGCATACCAGCAATCGCCCTCGGGCGGTCTGGCGGGATTTAAATGGTCTTTAAAATCGTTGAACCCCAAGGCCTTGAAGAAGGCGTGGAAGTTGCCGACATGGTTGCGGTACAGAACGTTTTGCGGGCAGCTTACCGAAAAGACGGCATGGGAGGGCGCTTCGCCGGGGGCAAGTGCGGTAATGTCTCTTAGCGTGGCCTGCAGGTCGCCGCTCCAGAACATGTTCGAGATCAGGCGTCCGGCCTCAATTGTATCGCCGTTGCGCTCAAACAGTTCCGAGTGCTTTTCCAGCGCGTCAACAATCATATTGATCCCGGCGACTTTTCCGGCGCGGGCGATAAGGTACAGATCGTCTTCCGGCCTGTGCGGCAGGGCGCTGGCCGGGTTAAAAATTGCCTTTAAAATGCGGCGAACAGTCTTGTGAAACGCTTTTGCCATAATTTCGCAATCTAGGCGGCCGGCAGATTTCTGTCAAATCGAAATCGCCTGCGCTAAAATTATCAGGCCGCTTTGTCGCCTTTGCCTGTTGGCGGGAAGAATACTTCCGGCGTATCTGCGTCGTTGCTCCCCGGCCACTGCTCGACATAGATAGACTGCGACGGGAAGGCGAAGCCTGTGCCTGCTTTTTCCTCGACGATTTCCTTGATCTTGAAGGCAAGCTCTTCCTTGATGGCGAGCCATTCGCCCCAGACGGTCGTTTTGGTAAAGCAATAGACCATGATGTCGATTGACGAAGCGCCGAAACTATCGACCCTTACAAAGGTTGAAACGATGTCCTCGCTTTCGAACTCGTCGCTGCTGCGAATATATTCAAGGATACCGTCGCGGATAATCTTGAGCTGCTCGGTCGTGGTGCGGTATTCAACGCCAATGGCCCAGTAAATCCGGCGGTTGGTCATGCGGCTGAAATTGGTGACGGCGGCATCGGATAGCTGGGCGTTGGGGACATGCACGGGCGCCTTGTCAAAGCGGCGAATTTTGGTCGAGCGGAAGCCGATATCCTCGACCGTGCCTTCGACGACGCCATCGACCTTGATCCATTCGCCCGGTGAAAAACGTTTTTCGGCGATGATGGTCAGGCCGCCGATCAAATTCTTGAACAAATCCTGCGCGCCGAGTGCGACCGCCGCACCGAACAGGCCAAGACCGGCGAGCAGCGGGCCGACCTGAATGCCCCAGATTTCGAGGATGACCGCGCCGCCGACAAAGACGACCAGCACTTTCAGGACCTTGAACAGCCACTGCACCATCATCGGGGTCAGCAGCCTTTCCAGCCCGCGCACCAGATGGCTCATCGGGCCGAGGGCGCGGAAAAGCGACCAGAAAATCGTAAAGGCGAGCAGGGTGCGCATCAGCCGGTCAAAGACGCTGTTAAGAATATTATCAAGCCCGGCATATTGGGCGGAGAAAAAGATACCGAGAATAACCGGAATAAAGCGGATCGGCGGGATCAGCGCCTCGACGATCTTGTCGTCCATTTTTGTGTCGGTGCGCGATGCCCAGCCTTGCAGCCGTGACAGGGCATATTTACTGAAGACGCCGCGTATCAGCAAGAAGCCGGCGAAGATCGCGAGGGCAATGATGATCTTGCCGATATCAACACCCATAAAGCCATGCTGCCAGATATCGACGGTTTCCCGCCAAAGCTCTTCTGCCGTGTTGATGCTTTTTAAGTCGGTTGCTGTTACGGTCCTGGATACTTCAGTCATTTGCAATTACACCTTTTTATGTTCTGATGGCACTATGGCAACAGACCGTGACGATATCAACCTTGAAGCCTTGCGTAAAATTTTGCTGGACCGTAAAGCCGAGCTTGAACGGGCTAGTGAATTGTCGGCGCAATCGCGAGAGGCGGTCGAGCTTGACCAGACGAGGCAGGGGCGGCTGTCGCGGCAGGACGCGCTGATGCAGCAGGAAATGGCCAAGGAAACAGAGCGCCGCCGCCAGCTTGATTTGCAGCGTGTCGCGACTGCGCTGGCGCGGCTGGAAACGGATGATGATTACGGCTATTGCGTCAAATGCGGGGAAGAGATCGCGGTAAAGCGTTTAACGCTCGACCCGGCGCTTGTAACCTGCATTGGCTGCGCTTCCTAGCACTCTCTAGCGCTTTATGAGCACCTGATAGAAATGGTATGTGCCCGCAGGCGGTGTGCCGTTACCCTCGAAACAACCGGCTTCGACGCCTTCCAGCGCGTCTGCGCCGTCAATGATTTCGCCGCCTTCGCCGCTGAGCGAGCCTGTAAAGACGGGGTAACCGGCGACAAAAGCGTCACCGGTGACCTGTGGCGGCGGATCGCCAACGGTCGTGACGCCCAGCATGGAGTTGATCTCGCTGCAGAGCCCGGCCTTGACCCAGGGCAGGACCATAATCAATTCTTCGTTATTTGTGGTATCGGAACCGCAACCGGCGCCGCCGCGTCCGATTTCAGGGACGCAAACCTGCACTGGAATATACCAGTCACCGTAATGCGTATTGCCGCTTTGCGCTGAATCCAGCCATGTGCTGTTTGGCACGCGGTATGACGCGCCGCCTCCTGCGCTGCCATATAACAGGCAATCAGAGCAGCCGGCGGCGTTGGCGTTGGTGTAATCCGCAGTGGTGAAATTATTTTCAAAGCTGATCCGGTTTTCGCTCAGACCACGTAGCCGCATGGCGTTGACGGCTTCCTTGATGCCGTTGGTGTGGCGCATAATGTCGCTGGCATCGATGCGGTAGCGCTCGATATTACCGCTTTGTTCGGCTGTATCGGAAGAGCGCGAGATCGTGGCGGTCAGCGCTGCCAGCAAGGCAACGGCCAGCAAAATAAACCATAGCGCGTTGCCGCTTTGCGGATTGTAGTTCGTCATTAGAAATGGTCCTTTTCAGGAAAGAGCTTTATATCGCTACTATACTATAATCTGCCAAAGCCCTTAATACTTTTGGAATATTCTTGTCCTTTGCTGTTTTTTCATGTTATCACCGTCTTAGTTTTCATAATTTTAAAGAGAAGGTTGGGTTATGAACAAAGATTTTACAAAGCAGTGTGTCGGTGTGGCATTGGCATTTGGCGTTATTGCCGGTTCGTCACTGCTGGCCGGTGCTGTTCAGGAAGACAGGGACGTTGTTGCCGATGCGCTTTTGCAAAATTCTGCATCGTTGACGGAACAGGTCACTGACACTGCCGACCGCGCGGCATATCGGGACCGGCTGTCCCGGGTTGTTGCTGCGGCGTTAAAAGATAGCGGCACTATTACCATTCATGGCGCGAAAAAACCATTTTCCGAGGCGCTTGATACAGGGGACACAGACTACAAGGTCGTGTTCGTTGACATGCCGTTTAAAGGCGCGGTGTTTTCGCTTTATGACAGCAAGCAGCAGACTTTCTATGTTTCCGATGATATTCGTGAACAAGATCAGGTCGAAACGCTGGCCAAGCAGTTCCGTCAGCTTGGCGATGGCGCGTATTCTAACGTCAATAGCCATGTTTTCGTTGATGCCGAAGACGGTGTCAGCGTTAGCCCGGACGCTGATTTTGACTCGCGCAGCCTGATCGGTGCGCCTGCCAGTCAAGTCCCGGGAAATTGCACGGTGGCAAATTTAAACTATCAACTCTAAATCACGCTGAAAACGGTTGGAAAGCACAGGGATCTTTGCTAAGTCAATGATCTCTTGTGCAGCACACCAAATTACAGGAATGAGATTATGTCCCAGCAGGCAAAAAAGGATAATGTAGGTGAAACCGGCGCGGCCGAACTGCGCAAAGTGCGCGAAGGCAAGCGTGATGCCCTGAAACAGGCGGGTATAGAGCCATATCCTTACAAGTTCGAGCCTTCGCACAAGGCGGCAGGCCTGCAGGAGCAATATAAGGATCTCGTTGATGGCACCGAGACGGAAGATCGTGTGCGCGTTGCCGGCCGGATCATGGCGATGCGTAATAACGGCATGTTTATCGATCTTCAGGATGTCAGCGGCAAGATCCAGCTCTTTTCGCATAAAGACACGATGCCCGAAGACCATCTCTCCAAGCTGCAATATTTTGATATTGGCGATGTGATCGGCGGTGAGGGAACGATCCGACGCA
>CBDUPU010000100.1:0-7983 GCA_965369185.1 uncultured Rhodospirillales bacterium | reverse complement strand
TGATATGAAGAAGGTTCATCCTGATTTGAAAAACCGCTCCAAAGAAGAGCTGGAGCGCATGGACCGCCTCAAAAAAATCATGCTGCCCTATATCGCTGAAAAATGCGCGGGTTGGGTGCCTTATAAAGAAGACCCTGATCTTAAGACATATTTTGAAAAGAATATTCTGCCGCTTAAGGGCAAGGCCCGTAGCTTTAATGGCGGCATGGCAAAAGCCGAGCTGTTTTCTTACCGGCCGCTTGGTGGATTTAACAACCCGCAATTCCCGAATTACGACAGCACGCTAAGTGCCAGTTTCAAGTCTTGCGCAAATGACAATCTTCATGTGACCAAGCCGACAAAGCGACGTAGCGCCGATGGCGGTTACTTCAAAACACCGTCGCGCCTGTTTGACGATGGCGAGTTCAAGAAACTGTCGCTCTGGGAACAGGCGGCATTGCCCTATATCATGGGCGCTATTGAATCGTTCAGGCTTCCGGAAAACGCGCCGCGCAGCATGTTTTATATCGCAGAGCCCAAAGGCGGCAGCCGCGCAAAAGAGTTTATGGACAAGAACGGTATCGACTGGCTGAAGGAATGTTATAGCGCCAAAGACCCGGTCGCGACCAAGCGGAACTTCCCGCGCAGTGTCATTGACAAAAATCGCAAGGAAACACCGAAGGACGTTGCTGCGATTGCCTCCAGCGAAGTGCTTGAAATGCGTGGCATCCGCAACATTGCAAGCAGCCAGAACTTTATCAACATTGCCGCAGCAGCAGAAAAGTATCGTGATTTCGTTGCCGCGAAAGGTCCGCAAAAGCTGTCTCCGCGCGCCCGCTATGTGCTGATGACGGAATGGCTCGACCGTAACCCGCAGGCTATTGCCATCCGCAAGGACTGGCAGGTTCATCATACCGAAGTGCAGCTGACCTTGCGCGCCTTGCAAATTGCGACCGGGCTGGTCAAGCGGCCTTATAATGGAGGCGACTATAAAATGGAAATCTTTGTCTATGACGAAGAGTCCAAATCGCTCCAGAAGCAGGACATGTACGATCTTGTCACTACGCTAGGCAACAGCGTTAGCGCGATGCTCGACAAAGCGCCGCCGCCGGAAGCAAAAGAGCATTATGTTTCCATGGCACGCATGATCCAGATTCTTGACATGTATATGGATCCGGGCCGTATGAATTACGAACTTGGCAAAGACCGGAATGACGGCAGTGTCGATAAGGAAGAGATCATCCACTGGCGTGAAGTCGATCCGTCCTTGATGGGCTTCTGGCATGAAGACCCGATCAAGCAGGCCGAGTTGCGGGCGCTTCGGGACGAAGTGCGCGAAAAGCTTTTAACTGTGGGCGTTCTGTATTTCGATGAAAACGACCTCGAAGGGTTGGGCGATGATTATAAGGCCGCCTGGCTGGAAGCGCACGGAGAGGACGCCGCGCAGCGTAGAAAGAAGTATGAAGGCCGTAAAACAAACCATAATTGGGATGGCCCTAAATAAGCAGGCAATAAAGCCACCAAGCTAACCGATTTTGAAAAACAAAAACGAAATGAACAGGGATTAGGCTTAGGCTGATATGAAACTAAAGAGTGCCGATTTATTACGACTGACAGGTCTGGCTTCGCGAAATCGCAGGCCGGGGACTGTAAAGCCTGTCCTGCTGACCGGCGCGGCGACTGACCCGCAAACCGGCCTGATTGTTTCGCTCGCTTCGTCTACCAAGTTTGATAAAAGCGGTAACCCCACTGACATTAAAATTAAATACTGGCGCCAGCTTCCCTATGGCGAAAGCCGAAATCAAAGCCTGATCTCTATCAGCATGAAGCCGGGCTCCAAAGGGGAGGCGGAAATCGGCGAGATCTGGGTGCAATCGAGCTGCGTATATGACAGTCGCTATGAAGATGCTACCGATCCGGAAGTGCGCAAAAAAATAAACCGGGTACTTGAGGGCGTTAACCGCCTGAATACGCATCTGCGTGAAAAAGGCCCCATTGAGGACACCGCCAAAATACTTAATGACTGCTATTTCGATCAGGTCATCGGCGAGAGCCTGATTATACGTGGCCTCAAAAAAAATGGCGGCTTTGATTTCTCGCTCTCGCCGTACTTCATGAAACAGGCAGCGCAGGGCCGCGGCCTGACGCTTAACAATCTTGACCTGAACATGCTCAAAACCGTTCTGGGCTTTCGCATCAATACGCTTGAGCTGGACAAGGACTTTTCCGGCAGCCGCGAAGTCTTTACGACGGACCCGCAATCCGGCGTAACCTATGAATCCGGTGTCCGTTACCAGCACAAGAACGGCGTGGTAACGATGGAAATGTATATCGCCCCGCATGATGCGCCGGATGATATTGATGCAAAAGACATTCCCGAACTGGTGAAGCTGGAGTTCAAAAAAGGTAAGGGCGATACTTACAGCCTGACCGACGCCAAGTTTCTCGGCCAGAAAGTTGATGTTACTGATACCGCGAATATCCTCAAGCTGATTGGCGTTGCACAAGGCTCGAACGAACAGCTTGCTGACTGGAAATACCCGACTTTCATGGACAGTACGGCGGAATACGACTTGCTGGACATGGTCGACCCGCTGCAACCGCCGCCATCGCTGGAAGATGAGGGCGGAGAGCTGCTTTACACCTCGCTGCACGGCTCCGGCTTTGAAAAGCGTATCGAGAATTTTGGTGACCAGATCGGCATCGCCGATTTGTTCCTGCATCGCGGTAAAAAGAAAGACGGCACGGTCAGCACTGTCGGTGTCGCGGTTGATTTCCCGTTTGCTTCGGGCGGTGCCGATTCCAACTTTGACGGCGCAGTCCCGGATTACTTGCCGTTCTGGGATGATATCAAGACCTTCGTCATTACCCACGATCACTTCGACCATTGCGACGGCCTTCCGTATTACGCTAAAGCCGGGCTGATGAAAGACAAAGAAGTCCATGCAACGCCGCAGGTGAAGTACTTCCTAGATAAGAAAATGGATTTCCTGAAAGTGCCGCGCCGCCTACGACCAAAGATCACTCTGGTCAAAGACGAGCAGCCTTTCCCGGTCAAAGACGAAGACGGCAATACCCGCCTTTGGGTGCAGCCCAGCCCGAATGCGACGCATCACTCGGCGCTGTGTACACCCTATATCGTGACCGGCTGCTATAACGATAAATTCTATAACGGGTCCGCGCTTGTTTATGGTGACGGCAGCGGCCTTAGCAAAAAAGCCGTCGAGTTCTTTAAGCGAGGCACACGTGACCTTGCCAACATGCCCGGCGTGTCGGCGGAAAAAGTTGATCGCGATCTGACCGTTGCCCTGCACGACCCGACCGCGATCCGCTACGAAGGCAAAGCCCCGGCGCTTGATGAGGTCGAGCCGATCCAGACAGAGGTGCTGAGCTGGTTTAAAGATATGGGCGTCCTAATGACCCCGATCAGCACGAACGATGCCGAATATACTGTCGGTACGCACGTTGCACACAATACTGGTCGCGACCTCACCGCAGTTGGCCGTAATGCTGAATTGCGCATGGCTTGTAAAAACCTGTTCGGTATGCTGCCGGATTTTGATCTGCGCGATCTCAAGCTTGATCCGTTTGCCGAATTGCAAAATCCGAACAGCCTCATTCCAAAAGATGTCCTCGATATTTATTTCCGCTCACTCGAAAATGTCGAAGTTGACCAGAGCAAGGTCAAAGTCAAAACGGAAGCGATTGATGAGATCCTTGCTGGCATGGATGCTGACCCGCGCGACAAAAAGGCCTATGCGAAAGCAAAGCGCGAGGCAGAAGAAAAAGCCTATCAGCAGGCCTATGAAGACGCACTCCAGCGCAAGCGTGAAACGGCCAGCCAGAACGCCATCAAGGCTTATAAGGAAAAGCTCGAGCCGAGCGAGCGCGCGCACGAAAAAAGTACGCGGCTATTTATGCTGAAGAGCCTGCTCAAGCATGACGCCGTCGTGTTTGAAAATGATTACAATGATTACCTGATGTGGAAGGCGATTGTTGACCGCAAGGAAACGGCCTCGATCCGCGCGACACGTACATCGCAAATGGCGAAGAACTTCCGCGTTGATCCCGGCCGCCTGATGATCTTTATCACCGGCACGCAGGGCAATGCCGAAGAGCGCTTTTCGACACTGCAGAAATTTTCGGATTTCTTCTCTTTGCTCGATGTTGACGAAAGCGTCCGTAACACCGGCTATAAGATCAATGCGAAGGACTTCGTCGCCGTCGTGACCCAGCCGGCAATCCCGGGTAATGAAAACGGACAGGACAACCTGATCGGTGACCTTGTCGCCAAGCGTGACATCACCGTGGTCGGCGCCTTTATGAACGGCTTCAAGGTCTATAATCCCAAAGACAAGCGCGAGCCGATCCTGAAACGCCTGCGCCAGCTTGGCTGGAAGCACGAGACCGATGTTGAAGGCAATATCCGCGTCTATTCAAAGCCGATCCACGTTCATGGTCACGGGTTCCGAGAAGATCTTGTCGGCATTGCCAAGGCTTGCCCGGCGGAGTTTCACGAATGCCACCATATTCCGGATCAGGATTCTTACGATATTTTCCGTGGCCTGATGCGCGATCAGGGGCTGCGCCATTCCGGTATCCGGCCTGACGATTTTCAGGTTTACCGCATCAATGCCAACGCGGCGCAGGATAAAGACAAATTTGCAAAAGTCGCCCAGCTTAACCCGTCATACGTATTGGTACGGCTGTCCCGTAAATACGGTCAGTATTTCGGCGGCTGGCTGCAATTGATCCGCGCGACTTTGCTGCGGCGGGAAGGGGCGCACCGCGCCGACGGCCTGATGGCCAGAACGACAAGTGATGGTTATTACCAGCGTAATACCGCCCAGCAGGACTGGGAAAAGGTCAGCAACCCCGACAATTTCAAGCCCGTCCAAAGAACAAGAAAAATCGGCCCGAGCCGCATCGAGCGCGGCGAAGGCAAAGACCGGCATCGCAGCCGCCCAGTATGGAGCGGCCCGGCCCCGGACATGGATAAGAAATAAGGAGCGATATGGAACTGCGCGTCGCAAATAAAAAACACGTCTGGCACCTTGTACAGCGGGGCATTCTGACCCAGCTACATTTTGACTTCGAGGCCTATGGGCTGAATACGACCTTTGCCCAGATTATGAGTTATGGTGATGCGGTGGGCGATATTGCAGGCAACTTCTCGCACTCCAAAGAAATAGCCGTTAAGCGTCCTGACCGTTACGTCCCGACTCCGCCGGCGCTTGCCGTTACGCGCACATCGCCGCATGAGCTTGACGAAGAAGGCCGCTGGCCGCACCGCGTTGCGATGGCAAAGATCGCGCAGCGCTTTGAGAGCAACCCGCTTGCTGCCGCAGAGTTTGGTGTTGAGGAAGCAAGCCGTTCTTTTAATACCGTTCGTAAATACGGCGAAGACCTATACAAAAAAGCCAAGTCTGAAACAATTGTCCATTACCCGCTTTTTGATCCTGATGGCAAGATGCAGGTGAACGATAAAGGGGAAATCCTTACAGACCCGCCCGGCATGTTGAAGCTGAACGACAAGGGCGAAGTCACGATTGGGCCGGAAGGCAAAGTCGTTACAATTCCCCACGAAATAAAAACCACCAGCGCCAATGGCGAAGAGCAGGTTTCTGTCGTCTATAAGCCGATGAAACCCGAAGACGGCGCGATTACCTTTGACGTGCGTATCCACCCGGAACGCAACATGATCGCCTATAAATTTGATGACGATCCGCAAAGCCCGTACTACGAAAATATCGAGAATAATTATTACGAAGACAAAACCGGCACCAAATTCAAATTCAGCGACCCGCGCCTGTTGATTAGCGGCTACCGCATCAAATGGTACGATATTCCGGTCTTGCGTCCGAACCTTGTGCGCTCCGGCTTTCATCCGGCCAACATCTTCTTTACGCACTCCAAGGCGACGATCAGCAACAAGCAAAAGCCCAAGAATTACGCGGTTGATGGCTATAGCACCGTCATCAACACCCATCTTTACGGTCCGCAAGGTGAAGAGGGGTTGAAGATCAGTGAACGCACAGACTCTCGTACCGGCGAGGAAGTGCCTTCCGCTAAACTCGAGCTGGTAATGGAAGAGAACAGCCGCTACGAAAACAAGCAGCGCGGCGTTCGCCCCGGTGTCTTTATGCCGGATGGCTCGATCTATGATGCGCGCAAAGGCCACAAAAGCCCGGCCTATGACGCGCAGGCTTCTTTTGCCGCCTATAATTACTGCCGTGAACTTGCTCCGAATGTCGTAAAAGGGCAGGAACTGCAATCCGATGAAGATTATCTGCGCGAAATGCTCCCCGGTATGGATTTGACCGAGCCACACCCGCCGATTTTCGCTATGATGCGCAGCTCTTATCCGAACAAGCCGGTTGCCGATCCGATGGCTTTTGTAGGTTTTGATGACCAGCAAGGCCAGCTTCGCCGCGCCATTATGATGCGGCTCGACCTTGGTGATCTGCGCAACTTCACATACAAGGGCAAAACCCTGCAGCAAATGGCGCGGGAAGATCTGTCGCAAAAAGACCATTCAAAGCGCAATTTTGTCCGTATGCTGAAAGAGCAAGGGCGTGATCCGGACTCTTTGATCCGTGTGGATTCCCTGCGAAAATTCCACGGCGTTGTCCGCCTCAAGGAAGCCCAGCATACCGAAAGCGCGAAAAACTGGGACATTGAACAAATTGACGATAACTTCCGCTTCCTCGTCGATGAGGAAAATGGAAGCATCCTCGAAGCCATCCGAGATGCTGTCGAAGTGCTGAACTGGGAAATGCGTCAGGAGCCTCTGCCGCCTAATCCGCGTATTGAGGAAGAATGGCCGTTTAACAGCTTTGGCGATATTGACTTTCTTGAATATGAAGCCCGCGACGAAGCGGCAAAACACAAGCGTCTTCCGGGCAAAGGCCAGCCAACAGGCGTTGTCCAGATGCTTTGTGAAAAGGCGATGGACGTTTTCAAATATCACAACACGATTGATGAACTGCTTCACCGCCTTGCCCTGCAACCGCATCCTGTCGATCTCTCCGGATATGATGAAGACTTTGACGAACAGGCGGCAATCGAGAATTATCAAGAGCTGTTCCGCAAGGTCTATCACCGCTTTGCTGAAAAGAAGTCGCCATATATCAGCATTTTTGATGAGTTCATCAACGATAAAGGCAAGCTGCAGCCACCTGAAACGATTGAGGACATCCAGTCTTTCCGTTGGGACCTGATGCACCGTATGCTCAATGACGATGAACTGGAACGCAAAGACAAGCGCTCTGCCTATGGCAAGGGACTGTTTGAGCATGAGTATTCCAAGCGTGGACGTATCCTTTGCGGAAATCTCAGCCGCGACTTCCGCGTTGTTGACGAGCGGGGGCGGGAGCTTTCCATTAATTACCTGAAGCGTCACTACGCGCACCAGCCCCATCTGCTTCAGCAAAAGCTGGAGAAGAATGAATGGCGCTTCCAGTTCTATCGCCAGACTTCGGAGCCGACCACGTCGGTCATCCTGATGCAGTTTGCCGATATGGGCCGCCTTGATGAGCTGCCCGCTTTGTGGAAGTTTCGCTATGAAGCGCTGCGCGCGCTTTACCTGAACGGTGCGCCGAACGAAGAGCCGGGCAATATGCGTTGGGACGCAATCCCGGTTCTTGAAAAGCAGTTGCTGGCGCTAGAAGTCAACCATCCGATTGATTACGAAGGCGGTCTGGCACGCGTCTTTTCCAAATACGTGTCCGGCGAAGCAGAGGTTTTTCTGCGTTCGGAAGAGGGGCAGCGCTTCCTTGCCGAATACAAGGCCTATCTGGAAAAGATCAAAGACGAAAATCCGCTGTCGGCCGCCCATAAGGAAACCACGCAATACGAAACCGAAAGCGGCTTGTCCTATGACTGGATCGAGCATGAAATTGATGCCGATAACCATGTTGTCATTGACGTGCCTGACCCGCATCTGCGCAGCCCGCTTGAGGATGTGCGCCAAAGCCCGTTCTCGCTCGTCATTCGCGCACTAAG
>CBDUPU010000099.1:0-7997 GCA_965369185.1 uncultured Rhodospirillales bacterium | reverse complement strand
AAGGTGATCAGTCAGGACACCAAGCCGGTGCGCCTTGCCAGTGGCGGTACGATCAGCGCGACACTTGCCGGAGATGACTCGACCGAGGGGCTGCAATTCGTCCGCGACGAAACCATTGATCCTGCCAGTGTGCTTGACGGTTTTGTCGTGACTTCTCACTCTCCGCGCCGGGCGATTATTTCCGGACCGGGCGGCAGCCGTATTGTCTTTAACGGTGAAGAGGTCGTGCTTGGCGGTATCCTCTGGAACGTCAATATCCGGCCCAGCGGCGTAGAGTTCCGCACCGGTGATGACAAGGTCCTGCTTCTTTTTGATCGTTCTTTATCTTCTGTTAACCGTGTTACCTCACAATCAGGAAGTAGTGGGGGATCAAGCGGCACAGGCGGTTCCTCGACTCCGTAATAGCAGTTAACAACCCTTTATTGTCAAAATGACCGACGAAGATTTTTCACCATTTAGCGCGCCGGAGGGCGAAGGCTCAAACGGTATGTCCGAAGATGACCGGCGTCTGAAGTCCGATCGCCGCAAGGCGCCTGGTCTGCCGCCGGACGGCATTGAGCGTCGCCAGTGGCATGACCGCCGTAAGGCGCGGGCGCAGGAAGGCCGGGAGCGCTATCTTGATATGGTCCAGAAAGAACGCGTTATGCTTCTGGATCACGGGGTCAGCAAAACAACCGATCAATTGCTTGATATGGCAGGCGCCGGCGGTTCTTCGGAACTGGAAGAAGAAGGCGTGCGCGACCGTGCAACGGGCGATCAGCTGCGCTCTATTCTGCCGGTGCAATCATGGTTGCCGCTCAGTATCCACCTGATTGATTTGCGCGACGGCATTTTGCGGGTCGCGCCGTTACATGAACTTAACGACCGCCAGATTCAGGCTCTGACCTCGACCGCACAGCGTTCCGGTCTGTCGATCGAGCGGGTCGATGTCGAGATATGGGACCGTGCAGAGCTGCTGGAAACGCTGCGTTCTGTGCATGACCTTTCCGCCGATCGTTGTGAAAAAACGCTGGCGCAATGGCTGGGTGACGTTGATAACGGCCTGCTTCTGAACCAGTTTCAGCGCGATATGCTGGCGGAATCCCTGCAATTGCGCGCATCGGATATTCACTTGCTTCAGGATAGCAATTCCGAAGCGCCGAACTGGATCAAATACCGGATTGACGGTGACCTTGTGCCAATGCACTTGCTGCCGTCCGAAGCGATGGCGCGTTTGACCACGCTTCTTAAGCGGGACGCCGGTCTGAACTTCGGTGATAAAACCACGCCAAAAGACGGCCGTTTCGGCTTTTCGTGGCAAGGTCGTAATATTGACGTTCGTGTGGCAGCTGGCCCGCAGGCGCAGGACGGCGAAAAACTCACCTTGCGTCTGCTCGATAGCGCGGCCTTGAAGGGTTTTGATGAACTGTTTCGTCGCCATGAAGATGTCGGTGACTATCTTGCCAAGCTGCTTTCCCCTGACATCAAGGGCGGCGGCGGCTTGATTTTGCTCTCCGGCCCGACCGGTTCCGGTAAGACGACGACGCTTTATGCCTGCGTCCAGCAAATTGACCGGCGTCGCCGTCACGTGCTGACGATTGAAGACCCGATTGAATATGAACTGCGTTACGCGACCCAGTGGCAGGTGCGCCCGGACATGAAAGGCGGGGAGTTTCCCGACCTGATCCGCGCCGCGATGCGCCATGACCCTGATTACATTATTATCGGTGAGATGCGTGATGCCGATACGGTGGAAACTTCTCTCCGCGCCGCGGAATCCGGCCACACCGTTATCTCGACCATTCACGCTGATACCGCTTTGCAGACTTTCGAGCGTTTGCGCTCTTTGATGCCGCATGAACGCGAGCGCTCATCGACCTATACTTTGGCGCAGCAAGTGAAATGCGTTCTAAACCAGCGGCTTGTACGGACTTTGTGTCAGGGCTGCGCCCATAAAGAACCGGCGGAATCTTACCTTGATGCCCATGAAATGAGCGCGCTTGGTATTGAGGGTTCGGTGATGGTTCGGCGTCACAATACCAGCGGCTGCGACCTTTGTAACCGTACCGGTGTTGTCGGCCGGACGTTGCTTCTTGATGCGCTGATGATCCCGCTAGGGCCGGGGCAAAGAAATAATGTTTATGAAGCGCTGATGAAAAACGTTAACGATATCGTTCATGAAGATGGTATCATTGTAAATACACGCCGCCAGGGCCTTGTTGATCTCGTCGTCAGCGGTCTCGTAGATCCAAAAGCCGCTCTTTCCCATCTGGAAGATTAGGGTTGTTATTGAGTAATCCTGCCGCTGGGCTATATAATATAAAAGAGTGGAAGGGGAATTTCTTATATGCAGCAGTGGGTTGCAGAAGTTGCTTATGATACGAATTCCGGGCCGAAGAAGGTCACGGAATCATTTTATCTGCCTTCTGCCGAAGATGTACGCAATGCTGTTTCCAAGGCCGGCGGTCACGTTCTGACGATCCGACCGCATGAACGTTCGCCGCTTGAAAGGCTTCTCGCGCGCTCTACCTGGTGGCAGGTCCAGCTTTTGCGTGGCATCCAGTTTCGCTCTACCTCGACGTCTCCGGGTGTTGCCCTGTGGCGGATTATTCAGGCGGAAACCAACCCGATGCGCCAGAATATTCTTGCGCCCGCCCGCGAGGCGCTGGCGCGGGGGCTTGGTGTTATCGACGCGCTAAAGGCGCTGCGCATTTTCGATCACGGCACGATCGCTATTTTGGCCGCGAGTGAGAAAGCGAACAAGCTGCAGGAAGGTATTCCGCACGCCATCCATTCCATCACCCAGAAGCGCAAAAACACCCGCGCTATTGCAGGAACGATGTCATGGCTCGGCTTTGATGTGATTTCCATTGTGCAATCGCTTTTCTGGGGCAAGGGCATGGTGCTGGAATGGTTCCGTGGTAACGCCCCGTCAGATCCGGCGGAGTTGGAGAATTATCTCCGCATCGTTTCCAATCTGGAACTGACATGGGACATTCTTATCGCTCTGGCCACCGGTGCCGGTCTGTTTCTGGTATGGACCATTTTTTCTTTTTGGGTCAATAAAGGCAAAACCGACTGGCCGACGGCGCGTGTTGTTCGAAGAATTCCTCTGATTGGCGCTTATCTTCGCGACCTTGGTTTCGCCGATTCAATGATGGCCGCTGCCCGTATGTTGCGTGGCTCTGTGCCGATTGGTGATGCGTTGAAACAATCGTCAGAAGCAACGACGGTGCCGGAAGTGTCGCAATACTGGACGGATTCCAGCCGGGAACTGGAGCGGGGCGTTCTGCTCGGCTCCGCGCTCGACCGTAAACCGCTGAACCGCAGCGAACGTCTTGAACTAGCGAGCTTGTCTGATCTTGGACAAGTTGCTACAGTACTAGAGTCTGTTGCTGAAATGCGCTCTGCGTCGGCAAAAACAAAACACGCGTTAATTGTCTGGATCGCCTTCGGTCTGACCGGGGTCTTTCTCACTATAGCTTTCGGTAGCGCCATTTATGCTTTGACGGTTATGAATATGAGCCTCGACGGTATGATGGGCGGTTTAATGCAAGGAGCAATCTGATCTTGGCTCTTACATCCAAGAACAAGGATATCGGTACAAAAGACGGCGCGGCCCGTGAGGGAGGCGTCGGTAAATCTACGCAAGGTTTGAAGCCGGGCGTTGCCGATTATATTGCCGGAGAGGCCAAGAGCATTGTCAGTAATCTTTATCCTTATTTGCCGGGAGAGATGGTTGGCGGTTCCATCCCCCATGTCCCCGGCACGGAAGACGAGGCAGTCTGGAACGCCGCTTCTCAGGCCACGGGTACAGAGCGTGTTCATTATGTCTATACGGTCGAGGATGGCCGTGTCTGGTATTTGGCCTGTCCGTCATCTTCTCTTGCCTCCAACCCGGACAGCTGGTGTCCGCTGGCGGCGGCCCTGCCGGGCAATAGTGAGTATTGGGACCGCGAAACCGTCTATTTGTACGAGCAGGAAGGTGTTGCCTCTGCGCTGCGCTGGGACCCGGAAACCGGCCGGATGCAGGTATTTCTTGGTGCCGCCCGGACGCTTCTGCCGCGTATTCAGAGCATGGACGCAAACTTTGTTACGATTAATGCTGATGTCGCGCAGGTCGTGCCGTGGAAAAACCGCCAGCTGCGCACTGAAAAACTATCGCGCGCTTCGGCGATGGCACTGCTATATGTCGGCCTTGCTGTCTGCGTCGTTTCTGTGACGATCCTGTTCTCCCAGTATCTGATTGTGAACACGGTAAAGCGTGATCTTTCCAGGGTCAAAACCGATACGGAAATGGCTTCTACCAGCCTGATGCTCAATGCCGTTAACGCGCTGCAAAGCGATACGATCAAGCATATGGTGCGGATTCAGGAACTGCTCGATTATCTGTCGCGCATCGATGGGACACTTGTCAAATACGAGATCGACCGCGGCCGGGTCAACTGGGAAGCGCTTGTGCCGCAATCTTTCAGTAACTGTTCCGGAACACGGCTCGGCAGCTGTCAAATCCTGCCGGGGCTAGAGGCCGATGGGCGGGTACGTATCCAGGGGACGCGCTGATGGTTAATTTTTTAATGTGGATGTTAACGAATTATGCTAATTCTTTGTTATATAATATTTAAATAATTTGGAATTAAACTGATAAACTAGGGTGTATACGACATTTTCAATTTCAATGTCATTCGTTCAATTTGGGGGTAATCTTGGACTTTAAGTCTTTCGATTGGCGTTCGCTGCAAAAATATATGAATCCCAATGCGGCAAACGACCTAAACGAATTCCTTGAAAAACTGCCGCAAACGGCAGGGCAGGCCGTGTTGATCGCGGCCGGTATCGCTTGGTCGGCTGCAGCCGGTCTCGGGCTGTATACGGCGGTACAGTTGCAAACCCTGACAGAGTTGCGGGCGGAACTGCATGATATGAAGGCCGTAAAGCCGCTTGTGCCGACTTTGCGCGATGTGCCGGTGTCCAGAAATGAAGTGACTGAGTTTTATAATAGCTTTGCCGCGACCTACCCGATGCTGGATATCAAACAAAGCGGGCCGAGTATCCAGATTTCTGCCAAGTCGACGGCACTGTTCGGTGCCTTCCGCGAAGCGATCGGACATGTGCAAAATGGTGGTAATGGCTGGCGGGTTTCGGTTGATAAATTGTGTGTGGGGCGAGAGTGTGGTGGAAACAGCCTGGCTGTATTGCTTAAGATCAACAAAGTTTCCGTGGATAAACCGGCAAGTTAATGGTTTCGGCTTCGCTGTAAGTCGGTATAATGCGAAAACCTAAAGGTATTAAAATCACAGTGCAAAAGTGGAGTGGTAAAATGACAATCAAGAAGTTTAAAAAAGCGATGCGGGAAGGTGAGCGCGGTAACGTCCTCTTCCTGATCCTGATTGCGGTGGCACTGTTCGCCGCCCTTTCATACGCCGTAACCCAATCAACCCGTTCCGGCGGCGGCGATGCGGGCCGTGAAACCAGTAAAATCAGCAGCGCCCAGATGACGCAATATCCGGCCGGTATCCGGACATCACTGGTGCGGATGATCATTGGCGGGCAGAATGTTGACAAGCTTGAGTTTAACGCCCCGGATGAATTTACAAATTGTACAGAATACCCGGCCTCTTCCGGCAAGTATCCGCGCTGCGTATTCCACCCGACAGGTGGCGGCGCAACTTATGATGAACCATCATCTGATCTGATTGCAGGTGTGCCGGGGCGCTGGTATTTCAATGCTGAAAACCAGATTAATTTGGTTGGAACCTCTACGGCAGTTGATCTTCCGACTGTTGCGACAGCTGATTTGATCGCCTTTTTGCCAAACGTGGCACAAGGGGTTTGCCAAAGTATCAATGAAGAGCTCGGCATTTCAACGACGGTCGGTGATATTACTGAAACGGGCATTCTGTTTAGCTCCGCAGGCGGTGCGACAGGGAATATGATCAACGATGGTGCTGAGCCTGATATTTGTAACGGTGGTTGTGACGGCGCGACAATCGGCAATGATGTTCCGGCGTTGGATGGCCAGCCCTTCGGTTGCTTCTATCACGCGGACGTCGATGGTGCTGGTAATGCCGGCTATGTCTATTACCACGTGCTGATCGAGCGTTAAGGCTCGGAACGGCCACTTCATTTTGCACTTTTGAAGACATGGCCTTCACTTTGCGAAGGCCATGTCTTTTTTTAAGAGGGACTGAACAGAATGCAAAAACGTAAAAATCAGCAACGAAACGGGGAGCAGGGCAGCGCTCTGGTCTATATCCTTATCGCCATTGCCTTGCTGGCGGCGCTGACGATTGCATTTATGAACCCTTCCACTAACCAGACCAGTAGCCAGAACGCCTACCGCGCCGTCTCGGAAATCCAGTCGCAAGTCGATTTCATCCGCGCCGCCGTGCAGGAATGTGTATTGCGCGCTTCCTTTGGTAATGGTCAGGTGGCCGGCGATGTCGGTATTACGAACACGGCTGCCGGTGATGACCCCGGTGCGAACAAGCTCTATCCTATCAGGCCGAATTCGCCTTATTTGACGGCGCCGGTAGCGGCAAACCGTAATGTCGAAAATCTTCGTTGTCCAAGTGATCCGGGCGACGACCCTGACCACGCGCCGATATTCGGTGGTGCTTCTGGTCGCTTTATGCCGCAGCCGCCGGCTTTGTTTAGCGCCTGGCAATGGTATAACGGCGCGGACGGGGTGTTCTTCTGGACCGAAACCAGCAACACCGACCCTTATCTCGATACTGTACTGGAAAAGCTGAACAGCGAATATGCCGTTTGTGAAGCTGATGTGATTGATGCGTCGGGCGGGGCGGAGTTTCTTGATGAGGATAATACGCTGACCTGTCCGAACGGTTCACGCTGTTTCCGGGTTTGGCTGCTTGCCGATACCAATAATTCCGGCACCGGCAATGTCGAAGACGGCGATAGTGATGCGCAGGCGGCGCATTACCCAACGCCGGACGCTGCGGAAACTGCCGCAACTTGCGACGTAAACCCGTAATAGCCTGAGATGCTTTTAGCCGGGCGATAGCTGACCGGCCGCATCACGCACCCGCGTGAACTCGGCACTGATCTGTTCTACCAGCGTGCCGCACGTGTCTTTTTGTTCTTCCGCGTCATCTTGCAAGCTGGCAGCGAGATCGCCCAATACATTACAGCAGGCAGAGCGCGCGCCGCCTTTTAAACTGTGCGCCGCCTCGCGCAGTTCGTGGAAGTCATTGTGGTCATAGGCACTGCGAATTTTCTCGACCAGTGGCGCCGTCATATCGACAAACATGTGCAGCATTTCGATACTGTCTTCATCGACCGCGCCCATCTGCGCTTTCATCGCTTCCAGATCAATCGCCGGCGGCAGCTCGTCTTGAGCTTCGCCGGCTTCTATCTGTGCGCTCGCTTTTGGTTGCAACTCTTCTTCGTGATCTTCTTCATCTTCCTCCAGTAGCCCCCAGCGGATCAGCAGTCTGCGAAATTGCCCAAGCGATACAGGTTTGAGAAGACACTCATCAAAGCCGTGGCTCAGATATGTCTGACGCTGCCCCATCTGGACGTCCGCTGTCAATACGACCACAGGGAAGTGCGCCTTGGGACGCCGCATCGCCTTATGTTCTGTCTCCATGCGGCGAATCTCTGAAATAAGGTCATAGCCATCCATTTCCGGCATGTGCAGGTCGGTGAACAAGATGCCGTACTTGCCGGTGTCGAGCGCTTCCAGCGCCTTGACGCCGTTATCGACAAAATCCGCCTCGACGCCGAGCTTATCAAGCTGTCGCCGTAGCACATCGCGTACGCTTTCAGTGTCTTCGGCTATCAGTAAGCGCCGCGGACCGTCAATATTGAGCTTGGCAATCTTGCGCGCAGCATCCAAAACACCCTCGCCAAGCCCGAGCCGCGAAGCCGGTTTGGTCAGATATTTGACGCCAAGGGAGTTCAGCGAATGGGACAGGCCAATATCATCGCGCACCGTGTACATGACCAGCCCCATAAATGGCCGAATCTCCATAATCTCGCGAATTAAATCAAGCCCC
>CBDUPU010000098.1:0-8004 GCA_965369185.1 uncultured Rhodospirillales bacterium | reverse complement strand
GACGGGCAAACAGATTCGAAACGTTCTGAAAGCCATGGACGCCGAAGGCCTGACCTCAACACAGCCAGGCAAGCCGCGCGCAATCAATTACAGCCACAACGGCGCGCCTAAAGACGGCATGGTACCGCCCGCGCCATAAACGGCATTCAATAAATCAGCTTTTCTTGTCAGAGGAAGCCTTCTTGGCCGAAGGCTTCTTTTTGCTGCGAAGGCTTGTGGCAGGCTTTTTTTCCTTTACGGCCTCTGCATGCTCCGCCGTATCGGGGGGCGTAATAATACCGCCAGAAACGATCATCTTGATCCCCTCTTCCACCGTCATATTCAGCACCGTCAGATCTTTACGCGGCAAAAACAACAAAAAGCCGGAAGTCGGGTTCGGCGTAGTCGGCAAGAACACGTTAACGACTTCATTATCGGTCAGGCGCTGCACTTCGCCTTTGGTAACACCGGTCACAAAACCAATCGCCCAGATTCCGGGGCGCGGATATTGGAACATGACCACGTCGCGGAAAGCCTGTGACTGGCTCGCCATAATGGTTTCAAAAATTTGTTTAAGCGCGCCGTAGATATTCCGGATGACCGGCATGCGATCAACGATATATTCCGCCAGTTGATAAAGCAGGCGGCCAAGGAAATTCCGGGCAAACCAACCCGCCGAAATAAAGAAGACAATCACCAGCACCAGCGAAAGCAGAGATTTCACCAGCTCCAGCCCCGGCCAGATCGTCGGCAGATAGTTAAACGGATTATAGGCCTCGGGGATCAGCGCGGTTACGCGATCATCAATAAAGCGCAGGAACATCCATGTCAGAAAAACCGTCAGGCCGATCGGCGCGGTCACAAGGATACCGGCCAGAAAATAGCCACGCAAACGTGCAAAAAGCGTCAGATGCCGCCCGTCCTGATCTTCGAGAAGATGTTTATCTTTTTCACCGCCATTCATAACAACACAAATACAAGGATTCCGCGGTAAAGGCCAGTGACTTTTCATCACAATCCGTGATTACGAAAAAGTCCTTGCGGGCATGGTTATGTTTATATAGACATAACAGTACAACAATAAAAATGGTTGCAAAAACCGGGGAAACTCAAGGGGAGGCCGTCACGTTGACGAAAACATTTTCACGCATAATTTCCACATTGGCCGGGGTATCGATTTCGCTCAGCATCGCTTTTTCTGCTGCCGCTGAAGAGACGAAACCGGTGACACAAGCCGCCCCTGCCGCAAGCGAAACGAGCGGGCAAATCGAGCTGCCGGAAGACATTGAAGCGCACCCGCTGGCCGGCTCACGAGTTCAAATAGAAGTCACGGCGCGCGACAAGGCCGGTCAGGAAAGTGTTAGCGCACCGGTAACCATCACCCTGCCCCGGCGCGAATTTACGAATCCGGTCGCGCAGCTTATTGCCGAACAACGCAAGATCCTTGCCCTTGACACCCGCAAATCCGGCGACGTTGCACGCAGACTGCAATCCCTGCTACAGGGCGATGCTGGCGATTTGATTTCTCCGGAAATTTACATGGCGCTGCAAATCGCGCAGCAGCGCATCGCTGCCCCGCGCTCCGACGCTGACCTGACCTTAGCGGTGGCCTTACTGTGGGACGTAATGCTGGAACTTGAAGAGGAGCAGCTGACCCCCGCGGAGCGCAAGCTGCGTGATGCACAGGAAGCGCTGCGCAAAGCGCTGGAAGAAGGCGCATCCCCCGAAGAGCTGGCAAAGCTGATGGAAGAAGCCCAGAAAGCAATGGAAGAATTGCTGAATGAGCGCGCTGAAAATGAAGAGCTAAGCCCTGAGGAGCAAAGACGGCAGGAAGAACTGCTCGAGCAGCAAAGAAAAATGATGGAAGAGCTCCAGAAAATGATGGAGGAACTTCAAAATCTGGACCCTGAAGCGGCCAAGAAAATGATGGAACAGATGATGCAGCAAATGCAGCAGCAGATGAACCAGATGGGGCCGCAGCAGATGCAACAGCAAATGGGACAGCAGCAGATGACTGCCGAACAGATGCGCCAGCAAATGCAGCAGATGCAACAGCAAATGCAGCAGCTTCAGCAGCAGCAGCAGATGCTGAACGAAATGCAAAAAATGATCGAAGAGCAACAAAAGCTCAACGACGAGACCATGCGTCAGCAACAGGACATGAAGCCGATCGACATGGACCAGCTGGACCAAATGCTCGACCGGATGGAACAATCCACGGACGACATGCAGCGGCAGGAGCAAACAAACCGGGAGCAGCTCGAACAGATTCAGCAGAAGAACGAGCAAATGCATCAGCAACTGCAAACGCCTGAGGAAGCAACAGAAGAAAGCGCCAAGCAAATTAAAAACATGCAGCGCGAAATGAATTACGAGCAGCAGAACCAGCAAGTGCAAAGCCAGGAGCAGCTGCGCGATATGATGCAGAAGATGGAAAACAGTCTGCAACAGCTTGAGCAGCAAAACCAGAGAAACCAGCAACAGCAGCAAGGCCAGAGGCCGCAATCACGTCAGCAGCAACAGAAGAGCCAGCGGGCACAGCAGCAGATCGACCAGATGCAGCAGCAGCTTGAGCAAAAACGCCAGCAAATGGAGCAGATGCAACAGCAAGGCCGGCAAATGGACGAGCAGCAGCGCCGTCAGGCCGCACAAGATCTCGACCAAATGCTGGACCAGATGAAGCAAACGGCAGAAGACATCAAAAAAAGCACGCCTGAAGCAGAACCGCCGAGCGAGGAGGAACTGCGCGAAATCATGGACCAGATGGATGAAGCGCTTGACCAGCTTGAGCGCCAACCTGGAAAATTTGAATGGATCATCACCCAGACACGCAGTGATCTGGACAGAATACGCGCTGAGATGGACTACACGAAGCAACAAGGCTTGCAAATGACTCCAGAAAGGCGCGAAGATGCCCGCGAAAGACTGGATAACATGACTGCACGCCTGAATTTCGTATTGAAGCGAAACCGGGAACAGAGCAAAGAGAATAAAGAGCAGATTGATGACATGCAGCAGCAAATCGAAGATATGCAGCAGCAAAGTCAGCAGATGCAAGACCAGGGTCAGCAGATGGACCAGAAGCAGTCTAACGACACTCTGCAAAAACTCCAGCAGATGATGCAGGAGATACAAAAGGTGCAAGAGCAGCAAAAGCCGCCAACTCCGCCGATGACACCAGAGCAACTCAAGCAGCTGATCGGTGAAATGGGTCAGGCGATCAATCAGGTTGATGCCCAGGAACAAGCCACCGCGCAGCGTAGTCAGGACAACATCAACCAGCTGGATCAAACACAACAGAAAATTCAGCAAGAGCCCGATCTGCAGAAACTCCGCTCTGTACTTGACGGGCTGCGTGAAATCATTCGCAATAACCCGGGGCAGGACAACAGCCAACGGCAACAGCAGCTAGAACAAATCGAGCAGCAGCTGGAACAGCTGGAGCAAGCGCAGCCGTCTGAAGATCACGCTGCATTCATGCCGGGCAAGAGAATGCTGCCGGACTATCCGAAAACCGTAACAGCTGAATTCCAGCAAACGCAGGCGGAAACGCCCCCTGCGCCTGCGCCGAACGCAGAAGAACTAAAGCGCCAGCTTGAGCAAATTATCGAAGATATGCGCCGGCAAAACGATCAGGCACAGCAAGACAGTCAAGGCAACAGGCAGGCGCTTGAGCAGATTGACCGGAACCTGGACGGACTGTCCCAACGGATCGATCAGCGCAGCCAACAAGGCACGCCACGGCAAAGCGACCTTGGTGACTTCACCAAGGATGCGCAAAGCTTAATGCAGCAGCTGCAGCAGCTCGTTAGAAAGCAACAACAACAGCAACAGGGGCAGCAAGGGCAGCAAGGGCAGCAAGGGCAACAGCAGCAAGGACAGCAGGGTCAGCAGCAACAACAGCAGTCGCAAAACATGATCGACCAGCTGATGAAGCAGCTCCAGCAAATGATGCAGCAGCAGCAACAGCAGCAGAGCCAACAGCAGCAACAAGGCCAAATGCAACAGATGCAGCAGCAAATGCAGCAGATGATGCAGCAGCTCCAGCAAAGCCAGCAGCTTTCCCAGCAGCAACAACAAATTCAGCAGCAACTTCAACAGATGCAGCAACAAATGCAGCAGATGCAGGGCAGCCCCTCACAGCCGCTGCAACAGGCCAGCCAGTCGATGAGCCAGGCATCACAGCAGCTTGGCGAAGGTCAGCCCGGGCAAGCAATGCCGGACCAGCAACAGGCACTGGACTCTTTGCAACAGGCATCAAAAGACATGATGCAACAGATGATGCAGCAGATGCAGAAGATGGGCATGCCGAAGAACGGGCAGTCCGGGCAAGGCTCCGGCCCCGGCCAACCGGGCGCAGGCGCGATACCGCGTAACGCCGACCGTGATCCGAACAGCCGCATGGAAGACAATCGTACGCCGCTTGGCCGTGAGAAAGTTGAAGAAAATGATCAGGATAGCCGTGCCAAAGAAATACAAGACCGGTTGCGCGACCGCCTGAGCGATCCAAACCGCAGCCAGCAAGAGCGCGAATATCTGGAGCGCCTGCTGAAACGTTTTGAGCCTTAAGCGCCAAACCACCAAAACAAATAACAAGCCCCGGACGTGATCCGGGGCTTTTGTTTTGGCTTTGTTATTCTGTTTTGTCCCTGATGGGGCCGCTAACGCGGCAACGTCATTTTGGGAAGGTTGTAAACCGGAAGCGGCTTGGCCTCAGGATCGGCTGGTTCTGCGGGCTTGATACGCGTCCCGGATATCTCCGCGCCAAATTCGTCTTTGACGGTGTATGTCACGCGCTCTTTACCTTCCTGCTCGTCAGCTTCCGAATTAACGGAAATTACGGGCGGGCGATCCGGGGTGACATTGATTGTCCATGTCACGCTCCGCCCCTCGCCGCGACGATTAACGGTTATGCCTGTATTGCTGGCCAGTTTAAATTCGCAGCTCGTCGCGCCATCCTGCGTTACCGTTCGGCACGCCTCTTCAACCGGTGTCGCCCCGCCTTGAACAGTGACGCTGGCATTCGGCTCATGCACGCGCAAGGTTACGGTACTGCCCGCCGGAACAGATACATCGCTGTCCAACGCGACCGGCCCGCCTTCACGGGACGAGAGCGGCACCTGCTCTTGCCCCGCATAATCGGGCGGCGTAATCCATGCGTCGATTTTCGCTGTATTGGTCATGGTTTCGAGCTTCCAGTCAAAGGCAGAAGTTAGCCTGTCGACGGATTCTCCCTGTGACGCAGCCATACAAAAAGAGAGTCCTGCTGCCAGCGCCAGAGCGTAGCGCAGATTGTAGGGGTCACGCTCTTTAAGGGTTGATTTCGGTCCGCCGACCTTGAACCGGCCTACTTTTTTCTGAATGCGGGAGCGCTGAATGTCCCAGACAACACGGCTTTCGCGGTCCATGTCCTTATCATCGGGAATATCGTCATAAGTGGCGGCCAGCCTGTCCGGAAGGCCTGTATTTCGATCGAGACGCGCCAGCGCCTCATCCCGGCCGGGGAAGCGCACCTTGCGTAACGGTGCAATCGCGGCGGTCAGCCCGGCGGCAAACAGTGCCACGCCGGTCATTTTGACGGACGGGGTTACATACTGCCACAGCCCGGCCCAAGAAGCCGTCAGGAAAACGCCGGTCAGGCCGCCAACGGTCGGCGCCGCGCGGTCCCATACCCTTTCGGCAAAACCGGTCCATCGGGCAAGCCCGACGGCGCGATCGAAACTGCGCGCGAATTTACTGCGTTCCCGTGATTTGTTGGGGTCTTGCGCCTGTAATGAAGACAATGCCAGCCCATCCCTGTTTTTATAAATTATGCTTGGTATTATGCATAAAGAACGGGCGGCATTCTGTCAATTCAGTTTTGGAAAAGAATGGCTAGCGGCGCATGGTAAAATCAAAGCTCGCACCATGCTCTTCGGCACTCAAATAGAAAGGCGAAGGTTTGCCACTCGCCGGATCATAGCGTTTCCAGTTGCTGGCATCGAGGTCTTTTTTATGGCGGATATGCTCTTTATTGTCCCGCAGGGCGACAACCATCATTTTACCGAGAGCGAGATATTTTTCTTCGTAGCTAAGATGGCGAACGACTTTCTTGCTACCGCTTCCTGCTTCAGGCTCTACACCTAGCAGCTTGCCGACAAGTTTGTTAAATAACTTGCCAAGCGCCGTTTTCGGTTCTGCCGTTATTCCTTCATCGTAGTAGGAACGGTTGCGGCCTTTATTCAGGGCGCGTTCTATGCCGAGGGCGAAGCGGTCGGATTTTTCGAGGCTGGCGATGACGTGATCGACGGGGACGAAGAAGTCGAACGGGTGTACCGACTTTTCCCCTTCCGGATAGTAATAGGGCACTTTGCCATTCTTGATGTCCCAGCCGGCGCCGGAAGACAGGTTGAAGGCGATGTTGGCGGCGTAGCGCTCGAGCTGCGGGTCTTCCTTGACGAGCTTCTTGAAGGTCAGCCAGACTGCGCCGGTCTGGATGTAGTAGTTGGCGCGTTCAGCGGCTTCCGGAGCGGACGGTGCATTGGCGATTTCCTGCCATAGCGTTGTCAGGCCAGTTTCATCTTGAGTCTTGTCTTGCGGCTTGTTGTCCGGTGATTTTGTCACGGTCTTTCCTCCCTGAATTCAACCCGAATTCTTTTTCAATAATGCTTTTATCGGATTTTGGGAGAAGAGTAAATGGTGACCGCTCGGGGATTCGAACCCCGGACCTACTGATTAAAAGTCAGTTGCTCTACCGGCTGAGCTAAGCGGTCTTGGATAGCTTAAAAAGACTGCGGTAACTTATTGATTTAGGCTGTGAGCGTCAAGTTTTTCTTTTCATGCAGCGTCGCTTTTTTGCGTTTCCCGCCCGTATCTATCGCGCACATAACCATTCAAAATTTCCTGAAATTCCTCGGCAATCCGCTCTCCACGCAGCGTATGAGCTTTCTTGCCGTCGATAAAGACCGGGGCGACAGGGCTTTCGCCGGTGCCGGGCAAACTGATGCCAATATCGGCGTGCTTGCTCTCCCCCGGGCCATTAACGATGCAGCCCATCACCGCCACGTTCAAACCGGCCGCGCCGGGATACTGTTCTTTCCAGACCGGCATCTGCGCGTCGAGATAACGCTGGATGTTCCCGGCAAGCTCCTGAAAATAGGTGCTGGTCGTGCGGCCACAACCCGGGCAGGCACTGACCTGCGGGGCAAAAGAGCGCAAACCCAATACCTGCAAGATCTGCTGACAGACCTTGACCTCCAGCGAGCGATCACCGCCCGGTTCCGGCGTTAATGAGGCGCGGATCGTATCGCCGATCCCGTCCTGTAGCAAAATTCCCTCACCCAGCGCCGTGGCGACAATGCCTTTGGAGCCCATCCCTGCTTCGGTCAGCCCCAGATGCAGCGCGTAGTCAGAGCGCCGCGCCAGTTCCCGGTAAACCGCGATCAAATCCTGCACCCGGCTGACCTTGGCCGACAGGATAATCCGGTCGCGCGAGAGGCCGATCGCCTCGGCCTTCTCCGCGCTCATCAGCGCAGATTGCACCAGCGCCTCGCGCATGATGGCATCGGCAGGCTGCGGGTTTGCGGAAGCGGCGTTTTCATCCATCAGCCGCGTTGAAAGGTCCTGATCGAGGCTGCCCCAATTGACGCCGATCCGCACCGCCTTGCCGTATTCGATCGCCTTTTCGATCATGATCTCATACTGCTTGTCGCGCTTTTGCCCGAACCCGACATTGCCGGGATTGATGCGGTATTTATCCAGCGCCTGCGCCAGTTCCGGATAATCGGTCAGCAGCTTGTGGCCGTTATAATGGAAACAGCCGGCCAGCGGCACATCCAGCCCGTCACGGTCGAGCATTTCGCGCAGCGCCGCAACGCCCTTTGCCGCCTCGTCATTATTCACGGTCACACGGATAATCTCGGACCCGGCGAAAAACAGCTCCTTCACCTGCTGGTATGTCGCCAGCACATCGGCAGTATCGGTGTTAGTCATGCTCTGCACGACGACCGGCGCGCCGCCGCCAACCGTGACGTTACGCACCTTTAC
>CBDUPU010000097.1:0-8007 GCA_965369185.1 uncultured Rhodospirillales bacterium | reverse complement strand
ATCCGCGCCGAGATGGTCACTGTTCTGAAGCATATGGGCGTACCGGTCGAAAAGCACCACCACGAAGTTGCCCCGAGCCAGTGCGAACTCGGCATTAAATACGCGACGCTGACCGACTGCGCCGACAATATGCAGCTTTATAAGTATGCCGTCCATAACGTCGCCCATGCATACGGCAAGTCGGCAACATTCCTGCCCAAACCCATTTACGGTGACAACGGCTCCGGCATGCACTGCCACCAGTCACTGTTCAAAGGCGGCAAGCCGCTTTTCGCAGGCAAAGAATACGCTGACCTTTCAGAAATGTGCCTGTACTATATTGGCGGCATCATCAAGCACGCCCGCGCGCTCAATGCTTTCACCAACCCCTCGACCAACAGCTACAAACGTCTGGTGCCGGGTTATGAAGCGCCGGTCCTGCTGGCATACTCTCAGCGCAACCGCTCGGCATCCTGCCGCATTCCTTACGCAACGTCGCCAATGGCAAAACGCGTTGAAGTGCGCTTCCCCGACCCGACGGCAAACACCTATCTCTGCTTCGCAGCATTGCTGATGGCTGGCCTTGACGGAATTGAAAACAAAATCCACCCGGGCGCAGCCATGGACAAAAACCTGTACGACCTGCCGGCAGACGAACTGGCGCAGGTTCCCACAGTTTGCGGTTCGCTGCGCGAGGCAATGGAAGCCCTTAAGGCCGATCACGAATTCCTCCTCAAAGGCGACGTCTTCACCGAAGACATGCTGCAAGGATACATCGAGCTGAAAATGGAAGAAATCGACATGTACGAAACGATGCCGCATCCGATCGAGTACATGATGTACTACTCGGCTTGATATCTGGTTTTTCAGGGAAGCCGGCGCTGTAACAGGCGCCGGTTTTTTCTCGTCTGAATTAAGGCTTGATACTTGTGATCACCGTTTCAAAAGCCTCGCCGTTACGAGCCCATGTATAAAACTCGCCATCGCGTCCCGGCGTCAGCATCCACACGACGTAGTAATAGCGGTCCTCTTCCATAACCGCAAGCCAAAGCTCGTGCGCAAGCACGTTCTTGTCAGCATCCACGACACTATATGCTTCCACGTGAGAATAAAGAACGTGTGGCTCAAACTCGTATTTATGATTAAGCGTCTCCTTTAACTCCCCTATATCAAGACCTCGCCCTTGCATATCCTCCTTGATGTAACGAACCTCCTCCGCCAGAACATTTTCATATTCATTAGAAAGGATCGTTACATGAATTTCTCCGTTCAGTGTCTTGTCATCCAAAGAGTTAACCAGCTTGGCTTCCATGCCCTCAATAGAGAAAATATTCGGGGCAATCAAACGCCATGAAGCAGGATATCGCAAAGTAAGCAGATCGAGGAAATCGTAAGTACGCGTCATCTCGATCCTCGTCTGCTCCGGCGACACAAACTGGAAAGACTTCATAGCCCATTCCTGCTCCGCACGTTCCTTTTCCCAATAAGTGTCAGGAACATAATAAGAAGCGACAACCATTCGCGGACCGTTAATTTCTGCAATCGCCCGAACGACATATGCCGTATCCTTTTCAACAACGACATACAACGCCTCTACGCGCCGGTCAGAATAAACATTCAACCCTTCAAGGGAGTAACCACGCGACAAAATCTCATGAATAAACCAGTTCTTTGCAGTAACCTCATATTCAAGATTCTGCGCCTTCACATCAAAACGACTTAAGGCATCAAGCCTGACGGGGCCGAAATATTGTGCCACTTCCCCCAGAAGACGCTGACTCAGGCCGAACTCATCCTCCTCTTGGCTCTTGGCCTCCATATAGCTGGCCCGCCCGCTCTCTTCACGCCGCCATTTTTTAGGCAGGCGCACTTTATAAGCCAGATAATGGTCCCCGAGCGGCACTTCCTCGTAAACGTCACTCGCAGCGACAAACTCGTCATACGAAAGCTCGTCAGAATAACTTGGGATCGGCGGAATTTTATCAGTATCGGGCTGTCCCGTCTGGGCCAAGGCCTGACCGGTCATATTTAAAGTAATCAAAAGAACCGCTAGCACACACAGGAAGTTAAATTTCATAGCCCCTCACGGATTTGGTTTCACTGGAACCGGCTTTCTGTCTTTGTCTATTGCGACATAAACAAAATTCCCCTCAGTTACTTTTTCATATCTTTTTAAATCTTCTCTTAACGCCCACGCTTCTACTTTGATTGTAACAGAAGTATTTCCCACCTTTTGAATTTCTGTATAAAAGCTGACTTCATTACGTTCGGAAACCGGGCGATGGAATGTCATTGCGTCAATCGCAACAGGCGCGGCGCGGCCGCCAATAAACTTTGAAGCGCGAAGTGAAGCCGCAATATCCATTTGCGCCAGCACCCATCCGCCAAAAATGTCGCCATTATGATTCTTATCACGCGGGAACGGAACGGTACGCAAAGACAGCTCCTGCCCCTTGCGCATGACGGGCTCATGGCCAAGAACTTCAGTTTGTGACGCCTTTTCTTTCGGTTGTACGGACGCTTTTTTCGTAGCTGACTCATTCTTTTTACCTGCGACAGCCGCCGCCGGACCGCCAATAGGCTGTGCGCGCCCATTTTCATCAATATGCACGAAGGTAAAGATCCCCTCCGTCACCTTCTTGCCACGACTGCCCTCGCGCCTCTCGGCATAGGCTTGAACACGAATGGCAACAGATGAACGCCCCTGACGAATGATTTCGGTGTATATTGTAACATTATCACCGATATAAACCGGCGCCTTGAATTCCATGGCCTCCAGCCCGACCGTAACCGCCCGCCCGCCGACATACTTATAGGCCCGATTACCGCCGGCCAAATCCATTTGCGAAAGCAGCCAGCCAGCACTGATAAAGCGCTCCGCAATCGTATCAGCAGGCATCGGTGTGACCTTGGCCGTAATTTTTTTCGCCCGCGCCTGTGCAAATGTTTTGCTCAACTTTTTACCGTTCCCCATGGACTTTAGCCTTTGCAAGCGGCTCCGTATTCGTTTATTCCTTAAGCTATACGCTTTATAACGCATATGGCCTTCGAAGACCATCCGAAACAAATCGAGTAGCAATGGCAGATCTGTTCAATAGTGACACGGCAAAAAAAGAAGATTCCTATCAGGCATCCGATATTGAGGTGCTTGAAGGACTGGAACCAGTCCGGAAACGCCCGGGCATGTATATTGGCGGCACCGATGAACGCGCTTTGCACCACCTCGTCGGCGAAATCCTTGACAACTCGATGGATGAGGCCGTCGCAGGCTTTGCCGACCGCATTGAAATCGAGCTCCATGAAGACTATTCGCTCAGCATTTCGGATAACGGGCGCGGTATTCCGATTGATGAACACCCGAAATACCCCGGAAAATCTGCACTTGAAGTCATTCTGACAACACTCCACTCCGGCGGCAAATTCAGCGGCAAAGTCTATCAAACCTCCGGCGGTCTGCATGGTGTCGGTATTTCTGTCGTTAACGCGCTCAGCGAAGAAATGTGGGTCGAAGTCGCGCGCGACAAGCAGCTTTACAAGCAAAGTTTTGCCCGCGGCATCCCGACATCCAAGCTGGAAAAACTCGGCGCCGTCAGCAACCGTCGCGGCACGACCGTATGGTTCAAGCCTGATCCGGAAATTTTTGGCGAAAAAGCGCACCTTAAGCCTGCATGGCTTTATCAGATGGCGCGTTCCAAGGCCTATTTGTTCCGCGGCGTAGAAATTCGCTGGCGCTGCGCTCCGACCGTACTAAAAGCCGACAGCAAAATACCACCGGAACAAAGCTTCAGATTTCCCAATGGCTTGCTGGATTTTCTTAACGCATCGCTTCATGAGCGTAAAACCGTCACCCCGACATCATTCAGCGGTCAGGCCGAGTTTCCGGATCAAGCCGGGCGCATGGAGTTCGCGATTGCCTGGCCGCAAAGCGGTGAAGGCTTCAGCCATTCATACTGTAACACTGTGCCGACGCCTCAGGGCGGCACGCACGAACAAGGCCTGCGCGCGGCACTCGCCCGTGGCCTGAGAAATTACGGAGAGATGGTTGGCAACAAAAAAGCCGGCCAGATTACGGCCGACGATGTCGTCGGCACCGCTGCTATCCTGATCTCTGTTTTTATTCGTGAGCCACAGTTTCAGGGCCAGACGAAGGACAAGCTGGCAAATGTCGAAGTGACGCGGCTGGTTGATCAGGGTATCAAGGACTATTTTGACCACTGGCTAACAAGTGATCCGGCATCCAGCCAAAAGCTGCTGGAATACGTGATTGCCATTGCCGAAGATCGGCAGCGCCGCCGCGACGACAAGGCACTTGCCCGCAAAAGCGCAACCAAAAGACTGCGCCTCCCCGGCAAACTGGCCGATTGCAGCCGCTCCGCCGCGGAAGGCACAGAGCTATTCATCGTCGAGGGTGACAGCGCAGGTGGCTCCGCCAAGCAAGCCCGCCGCCGCGATACACAGGCCGTTCTTCCTCTGCGCGGAAAAATCCTTAACGTTGTCAGCGCCACGCGCGATAAAATTCGTGCCAATCAGGAAATACAAGACCTTATTCAGGCCATGGGCTGCGGCACCGGAACTGAGTTCGATCTCGACAAGCTGCGCTATGAAAAAATCATCATCATGACCGATGCTGATGTTGACGGTGCCCACATTGCAGCACTTCTGATCACTTTCTTTTATACGCAGATGCGCCCGCTGATCGAGCAAGGACATCTGTATCTAGCACAGCCGCCGCTTTACAGGCTGGTTAGCGGGGCGTTAAGTGAATACGCGATGGACGATGCCCAGAAAGACGTGCTGATGGAAACCGTCTTCAAAAACAAAAAGAAGGTCGATGTCAGCCGCTTTAAAGGTCTTGGTGAGATGCCGGCAAAGCAGCTCAAGGAAACCACCATGAATCCGGACACCCGCACGCTGATCCGTGTCAGCCTGCCCGATGCCATGGCCACACTGGGTATTACCGATGAACTCGAAATGGATGAAGAAGGCCCGGCAGAAAACACCGACCCGCTTGAAGAAGTCAACGACCTTGTTGAGCGCCTGATGGGTAAGAACGCCGACGCCCGCTATCAGTTCATCCAGAGCAACGCCGAGTTTGTAGAAGACCTGGACATCTAGCCGGCGCATTTTTTTGCGCATAACCCTCAGAAAAAGCACTTCCTAGCCAAACTGTTTTTTTATTATGTAAATATTTTGTTGACGTAAAACACCCGCTTGGTATACAGTCGTCTCATACCAGATAACGAATTCTCGATGAAAATGTGGAGGGTGACATGACAAAGAGAACAATGGCTTCGATTTTTTCCAGTTTAGCACTAGGCACCGCACTGGTTGCCGGTACTGTTCCTGATACGGCACATGCAGAGGAACCTGTATCCGCGTGCAAAACAGAATTAATTCAGGACACTTTTAATACGGCGCGCGGTGGCCAGGCTTTTGGCCGTGATGGCTGTGTTTATAACATCGTCATGGGCCAGCCGCTACCAGTTAAGAATTACGACCTAGATAATGGCCGTGAGGCACAGCGCTTCGCAAGCGAGTACAATCGCGCACAAAGAAACATGGAACGCGAAATCGCCCGCCAGCAGCGCGAGCAGCAAAGACAACAGCAACGCTGTGAAAAGGCTCAAAATGACGCCATCAACCGAGGCCTGAACGATTTACTTGGCGGTCGCGGCGTACAGACCCGTGGGGCTGCGCGCGTACTAACAGAGTGCGGCCTGCGCCGGTAGACACATACAGAATAAGAAAGCACAATAAGGAACAACACGATGAAATCTCTATTCAAAAAATTCGCAGCCGTATCACTTATCTCGGCACCGCTGGTTCTGGGTGGCTGCGCAACGATGGACGGCCAACGCGGCATGTACACTATGGGCGGCGCCGGCATTGGCGCAGCAGCAGGTGCACTGCTTGGTGACGGCAAATCAAAATCAACGAGCGGCGCGCTGATCCTTGGCGGCGCGGCAGCTGGCGCCCTGCTCGGCTCCCAATTCGAGCCGGCCTGCGTCAACCAGACCAACACAAACATCAGCCGCCCCATTAATGGGAATAATGCAGGCGCATGGCGCGGCAACCAGACATACAATGAAAACTGCATCGGTCGCGGCGGCCAGAATATTGAAGGCGCCAACCTGCCGCCGAGCACACAAACAAAGGGTTTCTTTGTTAAATAAGAGCTTTGCTTGCAAAAGGTAAAAAGCACCGGCACCCTCCGGTGCTTTTTATTTTGTCCTTCAAAACGAAAATAGCTACAGTGCCAACCGATGCGAAAAATATTCTTCAGCTTTCTGGCTATAATAATCCTGATCGCCATACCGGGCATCAGCCTGTATAGCGCACGCCACAATCTGGAAAGCCGCGTAAATGAATTACTGGCATCATACGGACTGCATAAAGCGATCGTAGGAAACGTCACCCATCAGAACGGCTATATGGTCTATCGCGACATACGCCTTGATCAGGATGGGTTCAGCACAATCAGCGACATTCAAATTCCGATCAGCCAACCCGACCTGATGCTACGCAAAAAGCCGGAAACCGCTAATATTAATGCTGTCATACTTAGTGGCGAATACACAAAGGATGAGGGCCTTAATATAGCCGGCTGGGTCAGAACACCTCCGCCACTGCCTAATTTTGACAGACTCGCATTAAATAGCGGACAACTCGACCTGCTAACAACGGCAGGAGCCTTGCGCTTTCAAGCCAAGGGACAGGTTAGCAAACAGCAAGACGGCACCCGCAAGCTGCAGGGCGCTGTTTGGGCAGAGCAAAACCAGCTGACAACACACACGATCTGGACCGGCGAAATAAGCACAGATGGTCGCTGGGTCTATGATGTTGATATTCAGTACGCCAACATAAATTTCGACCAACTGCAAGGCAGCCGTATGAGCGGATGGGTCGTATTTGATAAAAGCACAGAAATCATTCCCGCCATCAGCGGACAAATAGATGCCGGGAAACTGACCATTGGCAATATCGATTTGATGAACGCCCGCCTGACACTCAGCGGCTCACTTACACAGATAAAATTGATCGGCACTGCTTCTGTCGGCAAATACAAAGATATGGCTATCACGATAGAAACAGCTCAAAAGCCTGATGGCCCTCACATAGATGCAACGATAGAGACAACAAGCCTGGATGACATGATTGCCTTTCTGGGCGATGTGCAGACAAGCGACAGCTTTTCAGCATCCCTCACCTCTTTACTACTGACGCAAGGCAATCTGGAACGCCTTCGTAAGGAAATAAGAAAATTGAGCTATGATGTGCTGGAACTTCAAATTTATGGCTCCTCTTACGACCTCGCAGGTAAAGTAACGGCAAAGCGCTACAAAGACGGTGTCAGCCAGAATAACGTAATCAGCCTGGACCCTGGAAAAGACGCTTATTAATTTAACGATTACAGCCCGTAATAAAAACGTGCGAGCACGATATAAACGCCCCACAGAAGAAGCACAAGCGGGACACCTGCTTTCACAAAATCCCTGAACCTGTAATGCCCTGGCCCCATAACCAGCAGGTTGGTCTTATAGCCGATCGGCGATGCGAAAGAGCAGTTTGCCGCAAGCACAACGTTAATCGCGAAAATATACGGATCAACCCCCATATTGACCGCCATATTGACAGCAATCGGCGTGAACAAAATCGCACAGGCATTATTACTCAGAATATTGGTACATATTGCAACCGTTATAAACAGAACGGCAGACAGTGTCAGCGGCGTGTCAATATACGGGATATCCATGATCAGCCCAGCAATAAACTGAGCCCCTTGCGTAACCTGTAACGCGACCCCCAAGGCGAGCATAGAACCGATAAGCAGAAAAATCTTGCGGTCAATCGCCCGCGTCGCCTGACGCACATTAAGACAGTCCGTTGCAATCAAAAGCACCGAGCCTGTAATTGCTGCCCCCGGAATGGAGAGAATATCAAACGCAGCAAGGGCGATCGTACCAAACATAATGCCGCCCGCAATTGGCGCCTTTTTTCCAAGGCCCTGCTCAACGCCTCCGGAAACGC
>CBDUPU010000096.1:0-8082 GCA_965369185.1 uncultured Rhodospirillales bacterium | reverse complement strand
AAAATGTTTGTGCAAAGGATGGACGGAACAATCAGTGTCGAAAGCACCGAAGGCAAAGGGTCCACATTCTATGTGACCATCCCGTTCCAAACAGCGGAAGAGCGCAGCCTTTTCACACGGCAGTTATTCCATCGCGATGAAAGCGTTTTTCCTATAGCAGCAGAGCGCAAGCCGATAGAAAGCGGCTCGATCTTGCTGGCAGAAGACCATCTTTTGAATCAAGCTCTTATGAAGGAATTGTTTAGACGGGAGAACGTCAATAACTACGACATCGTAGAAAATGGCTTACAAGCGCTGAATGCCCTGAAAAACAAGAAATACGATCTGGTAATTACGGACTGTCACATGCCAGAAATGAGCGGTTTTGAACTGACTGCCAGCATTAGAAACAAGGATGAAAGCGATCCAAACCACCAGATACCAATCGTTGCCATGACAGCGGACGCCATGATCGGCACAAAAGAAAAATGCCTCAATGCCGGAATGGATGATTTCATCACCAAGCCGGTAAACCCCGATGAACTTAAACAAGTCCTGAATCGCTGGTTTATTTTGGAAGAAAATACTAAGACTGAGAATAACAAAGCCTTCCCAGACGCGCAGGCAGGGCACGCAGACCTTTCTACTTTAAAAGCGTATTCAACCGATAGTGACGATCTGGAAACGTATATTAGCCTTTTCCTCGCGCAGTCAGAGGAAACCATCAAGGTTCTGCAAGAAAACTGTACGGACGGAGAGTGTGCCGCGTGGATTAAGGCTTCGCATAAGCTAAAGGGCGGCGCATCTATAATTGGCGCGGAAAAGCTCCGGCAGCTATGTGAACAAGCACAGGAAATGGAAACAGCCATTGCCAGCGACCGCGCGCATCTTGTTAGCCGAATCACAAAGGCTTACTCAGAAACAAAAGACAGCCTTGAAAAGCAGCTGTTAGAGCACAAGGGCGCTGCATAAAAACTGCGGAAGATATAACAATTTCGGAGGGTAAATGGCGCGCCCGGGAAGATTCGAACTCCCAACCTCCTGATCCGTAGTCAGACGCTCTATCCAATTGAGCTACGGGCGCATCTCAGCGAGTGAGGAGCGCAACATAATCCATAGCTGTGAGCTTTTCAACTACTTTTTCTGTCTTGTGCTTGACAGAGTTTATGCTTTAAGGTGTCCTAGCAAAGAGGCAGTTTGGAAAATGCTGCTTTTAGATGGTGCGAAAATCTCATCACCCGTACGGTTAGATATAAAATAATGAACTACTCGAACCACAAACAACGCTCCTTTCGGGCATGTGCTCTGGCACTTTTATGTGCCGGCGCAGGCATCCTGCTGACAGACGCAGCCCCGGCCCTGGCCCGAAGCGGACAGCCCCCTGCCCTGGTCATCACGAATGAACCGCTGCCGATGGAGCTGCGTAGCAAAGTTTACAGCAAGCCAAGCGTTGCGCCGAGAACATCTCCGGCGCAAGTTCTCGGTAACTATTACAATGACGAATCCGCTACGATTGTCGGACGTAAAGTTGACGATCTTCGTTCCGAGCTTTTTGATCTGCAGGGCAAAGTTGCCGGTCTGTCCGAAGCCCTTGCCGCTCTGGAGATGAACGGCCAGAATCAGGCTGCCGAATATTATGCCAGCGTCGCCACCATCAGCACCCAGCTGCAATCCGGCACGACGCCGGGCAACCCGCGCCTGATTTCGCGCCTGAACGTTGCCCGCGAGAACCTGGAGAAATTGTCAGGCAATATTGCCGATCTGAACGATCTTGCCGTTAAAATTTCCAGCGCCGCCTCCATGTCGTCATTCCTGCTCGAATCTTCCCGCGCCACTTACGGCCTATCCGGGGCGATCGAAGAGGATCATGTTCGCCTGGCGCAGCTTGAGGACGCTATCAACAATACCGTCATTGTCATTGACCGCTTGCTGAATAATGTTAACGACGATATTACACGCACCACCGCATATCTTGCGACCGAACGCGACAATCTGCGGACGCTGTCACTGGCAATCAACACGGGCGATATGTTCGGCAAAAGCCTTTCCAACCGCGCCTTTTCCAGCGCGCCGCGCGCATCATTTACACCCGTTGCAGCATCGTCATATGACGGCATGATGCGGGAGCCTCCATCAGCATCGATGGATCGCGACATGCGCGCGCCGGCATCGTTTGCCACGCCATCAGCCCCGGCCACGGCCTTAAAAGAGCCGCGCCCGCTGGTCAAAATTCGCTTTGACCGGCCGAATGTTGCTTATGAGCAGCCGGTATACATGGCGATGAATGAAGCGCTTAACCGTTTTCCGAATGCCCGCTTCGAGCTGGTCGCCGTTCACCCGGCTAACGGCAATGCAGCCGAGGTTGCGATTGAGAGCACGCGCGCCCGTCGCAATGCAGAGCGCGTCTTGCGCAGCCTGACTGAAATGGGGCTGGACCTTGACCGTATCGACCTGTCTTATACGCCGAGCAGCGAAGCGACAACCAACGAAGTCCATCTATACGTTCGGTAAAGAACTACACAATTATTTATAGTCGCCCCTCTCGCGCGACCAGATAATGACTACAGATAAAAAGACGCCCGGTTATTTATCACAACCGGGCGTCTTTTTATGCCTTTGCCTTCTCTTCTATTCCCGCCAGTGCCCGCAAACAGACCGCAAGTAAGAAGACAGACCTTAGTATGGGTAATCAATATTGTTGAAGCTTCTCTGCGGCAGTTGCGCCCCGTACAAACGCTGAACCCGCTTTCTATCGTAACGATACGTCTTTTGTTCTACTTCTCCGCCCAGCCCCATGACGATCGTATCGTCCCGGTCGCCGGCAGTGGCGCGCACACGGTTGTTATAGTCCTCAAACATTTTCTCGACATCTTTTTCGGAGACACCTGAAATAACAACTTCCTGACCGTGCTCATCAACATCGGCATAAGCCGGGACACCGCCCAGCGAAAAAAGAGCAAAAACAGAAACTCCTGTTAGAATTTTAATCCAGCTTTGCATTTGTACCCCTTGAGTAACGGTTCAGAAATTAGCGATTGAGAAAGATCGGCTTCGATTTCTCGCCTGATTCTTTCGATGGTAAATAATATTTTTGCTGAGAGGAACCCCTCTTCTGTGAATCAGCCCCGGTCGGCGTGTTTTGTTGCTCCGCAGTGGACGTCGGTGCCACAGCCGGGCTTTCCGGCTGCCGTGAAGCCGGCGCCGGAGCTGCGACAGGCGCTGCAGCAGGGTTCCCTTGCAAACGTTGTAACAGCGCTTCTTTTTGCGGGATTTGATATGTAAAGACAGACGCTTCATTTTTGCCGCGCCCCATATGGTGCATGGCCGGCCCCGCCGCTTCCTTGTTTAACTGCACACCCTTGCTGGAAATGCATTTTTCAAGCAGATTACTGTCGTTTGCGCGCTCGCTTTTTTCCGCGTAAACCTCATTCAAACATGCGGTTACCGCCATATCAAACAATGTGCGATTTTGTTCGACCTCCTCCAGAAGCCGCAGATAATCCTGAGTCGCGTCATCAGCATGGGCTTGCCAGCCTACCGTTAAAGGACAAGCCGTCAGTAAAATCAGCGATGTCTTTAGCAATCCAAGGCGCAGCAAGCGCATCGTCCCTCCAGCACGTTCTTAAATGCTCTCTTTCAAAGTATAGCATAAAAACACAGCGCCAAAAGCCGCACATACAGAACCAGGCATCTATCATCAGACCAGCCTAAAATATTGCAGAAACGATACAATCCCTGTATCTGTAAAGATCACTGCGTCCCCGTAGCTCAGCCGGATAGAGCGCAGGATTCCTAATCCTGAGGCCGTGGGTTCGAATCCCGCCGGGGACGCCATGCCGTCCTGTAAGCCAAGAAACAAAGTTTTTAGATGCACTTCAATTGTAAAGATAACACGCCAGCGCTCCCCCCCCCTTTCATCCTGTGATTTCGGTGTTATAATCGGTTTTTGAACGAATCTGGTCGGGACAATTATTTTGGGGACATATGTATTCGCGATGCGAAGAAGTCTTTGAATTCACTATTATCGGGCATTATAAAAGGTAGATAGATTTCCCTATGCAGGTTACCATGCAACCACAGGAACAACGCCAGCAGCGTCAGGAAAAGGCTTATGATCTCAGTACCTTCAGGGTGCTGGTGGTTGAAGATTCGCCTTTTATTGCCAACCTTATGTCTTCGGCACTGGGCGAGATGGGGGTCGGGAAAGTACTTGTGTCCCCGAACATTACAGCGGCCAAAGAAAGAATTCTTAGTTTAAACGCCGTAGAGTCATCCCAGAATATCGATGTCCTTATTCTCGACTGGCTGATGCCCGAGGGCATGGGGATAGAACTGCTAGACTGGATCAGGGCACATAGATCAGACACAATCAAATTTCTTCCTGTCATTATCTGCAGCGCTTATGCCAGCGCCGAGCTGGTAACAGAAAGCCGCGACCATGGCGCCAACGAGGCAATGGTCAAGCCAGTTTCGGCAGACAAGCTGGCAAAACGCGTTTTATATGTGATCGAAAAGCCACGACCGTTTATTTCAGCGCCAGAATTCTTTGGCCCTGACCGGCGACGTAAAGTCGAGAAGTTTGCCGGCAATTTGAGCGAAAAAGTGAAAAAGATGCACAGGCTCAACCGCCTGAAGCTCAAGGCCGGCGTCGCCATTGACGATGAGCGACTTGGTTATATTGATCCGTCTGCGATTAAAAAGGCGCAAAAAGCGATCGATAACCAGGAAGATGCTTATACGACAGAGGTCGAAGAGGTTCTGGTCAAGCTCGACAGCACATGGATCGACTTGAAAAACAATAAAGATTCAAAGCAAACCAAAAGGCTTTGCAACGAACTTTTCAACTATGCCAACAACATCAAGGACATGGCTGAAACATTTGATTACAAGCTGATGGGATCTTTCGGCAAGTCGCTTCGCGATTTTTGCGAAAAACTTGATATTGAAAAAGAAGCCCACCTTGTCATCGGGCAGGCGCATATTGATGTTATGTGGATTGCTTTCAAGCACAACATCAAGGATGAAGGCGGTGCACAGGCAACCGAACTAAAAGCCATGCTTGATCGCGCCATCGAAAAATACAGCTAATACGACTCTTAGGATAAAAAATGTCAGGTGCTCTAGGCAGCGCCCGGCGGCTTGTATTTACGGCACACTTCTTCAAACGTTTTTAGCAGAACTTTTCCGTTTGCCCCGCCGTCCCCGCTCATCTGGTAGGCCAGCGCCAGTAAAAGAGTCTTGTGCAGAATATCAGCAATCTGAATGACCTTGCGGTCCGGCTTTTCAATGCCTTCCAGAAACAGCAGTACCATTCCGGTCAATTGGCTGACAAAGCTGTAATTAAAAGAGCCCGCATTTGCCTTAAGATTCATAATCGGCGTTTTTAAAGACTGCATTACGGCCTTGTCATCCTGACCTGAATCCGTTCTTGCAGCATCAATCGCTTGCTGTAACCGATCCAGGTCCGGTCTGGCGAGCGGGCCAAAATCGACCTTGTTATTATCCATCACGCCTTGCGCTGCGTTGACCTTTTTTTCGTCAATCGTTCCGATACCGACTTTATTTTGCAGTTCGCGTGAGGCCTTTATTTTCTTTGGCAACTTTTTTCCCATCGCCACAATCCCAATGCTTTTTTTTAAATTCTGTAACAATAAATTCTTATACGAATACGATCATAGTCTGACGGCCTTAAAAAAACCTTACAGCCTACCTGAATAAACGGACATCAGGACGAATACGGCTTCCCCCTTGCCCGTCTGATTATGATGCGCTAAATATAGTGCCCTGAAAAGTTATAAGATCCGGATATCACGATGAAAATTCTTGTTCCCGTTAAAAGAGTCATTGATGCCTACGTCACCGTACGCGTCAAAGCCGACCAGACCGGCGTTGAAACCGCCAACGTCAAAATGTCGATGAACCCGTTCTGCGAAATTGCCGTAGAAGAATCCGTGCGTCTGAAAGAAGCCGGGAAAGCAGACGAAATTGTCGCCGTTACCGCCGGCCCTGCCACGTGTCAGGAAACGCTGCGCACAGCGCTGGCAATGGGGGCCGACCGAGCCATCCACATTCAGACGGATGAAGAGCTTCAACCGCTGGCCATCGCCAAGCTTCTTAAAGCTGTCGCCGACAAAGAAGCCCCGCAAATTATTATGATGGGCAAGCAGGCCATTGACGGCGACCATAACCAGACCGGCCAGATGCTCGCCGCACTTCTTGACTGGGGTCAGGCAACGTTTGCGTCAAAGGTCGACCTTGACGGCGATTCCGCGACGGTTACCAGAGAAATCGATGGCGGGCTGGAAACTTTGAAGCTAAAGCTTCCGGCTGTAATCACCGCCGACCTGCGCCTGAACGAGCCAAGGTACGCTTCGCTGCCGAATATTATGAAAGCAAAGAAAAAGCCGCTCGACACGACCAGCCCTGCGGATCTCGGCGTTGATATTGCGCCGCGCTACAAAACAGTAAAAGTCAGTGAGCCCCCTGCACGTAAAGCCGGCATCAAGGTCGAATCAGTTGCCGAACTGGTCGAAAAACTGCGCAATGAAGCAAAGGTAATCTAAAATGTCCGTACTCGTAATTGCCGAACATGATAACGACACCCTAAAAGCAAGCACGCTGCCGACCGTTTCCGCGGCCAAGAATCTGGGTGATGATATTTGCGTTTTGGTCGCCGGTTCAGGCGCCGCCGGCGTTGCCGAAGCGGCAGCGAAACTGGAAGGCGTCAGCAAGGTCATTCATGTCGACGATCCGGCCTATGAACATGCGCTGGCAGAAAACACCGCGAAGCTAGTTGCAAAAATCGGTGCTGATTATAGCCATGTGCTTGCCCCGGCCTCATTTTTCGGCAAGAACGTCCTGCCGCGCGCGGCCGCCCTGCTGGACGTACAGCCCATTTCCGATGTAACGGCGATTGAGGGCACGGATACTTTCGTGCGGCCGATCTATGCCGGGAACGCTTTCGAGACCGTCCAGCTTGGCGATACGCCGAAGCTGCTGACCGTGCGCACGACCGCGTTCGAGCCTGTTGCCCTCGAGGGCGGCAGCGCCAGTGTCGAAAGCGGCGAAGGCGCCGGTGAGACTGCTCTGACTGAATTTGCAGGGCACGAGCTGACCAAGAGCGAGCGCCCTGAGCTGACGACCGCCCAAATCATTATTTCCGGCGGCCGGGCCCTTGGCAGCAACGAGAACTTCCACAAGCTGATCGAGCCAATTGCCGACAAGCTGAACGCAGCAATCGGCGCATCGCGCGCCGCGGTCGATGCCGGATATGTTCCGAACGACTATCAGGTCGGCCAGACAGGAAAAATCGTCGCGCCGAACCTATATATTGCAGTCGGTATTTCAGGCGCGATCCAGCATCTTGCCGGGATGAAAGATTCCAAGGTCATCGTTGCGATCAACAAGGACGAAGAGGCACCGATCTTCCAGATCGCGGATTACGGTCTGGTCGGCGACCTGTTTACGATCCTGCCGGAACTGGAAGCAGCCCTCGGCTAGGACGCCAGATAAAAGCCTTTATTCCCATCACATGATTTGTGCTGGAACAATGCCTGCCTGTTAATACGTATTAATACGTCTTGTAGTGGGTGAATTCCTGCTCGGCGGCGTCGATGATGTGGCCGTTCATGGCACGGATCAAGTCATCCTTCCCCACCCATGCCGGGACATCCAGAACGGTGTCGAGCGCGAATACCCGCATGGCATAACCATATCTCCCTTTCGGTTCGCAAGGGCCGATATAGCCGATATTGTTATGATCGCTCATGGCATGTTTTGCACCATTTGAAAGGGTCGCATCTCGAGACTGTGCCGCGCCAAGGCCTGTGGCATTCGCGGGTATATTAAACAGCGCCCAGGTAACAAAAGCCCGCCCATCATCGTTACCGGTTCGGCGTTCCAGAAATACTACATAGCTTTTTGTCGCTGGCGGTGCGCCTGCCCAGTTCATTTCCGGTGACTCATTACGTCGGTAACAAGTGTGATCGAGCGGGATTTTGTTACGTATCTCCATAAAGGGTAGAGACAAAGAGAGCGTGCCGGCAAGATTATCCAGTTGCAATGTCGCCGGACCGGTTGCCGCTTTTTCTGTTTCCTTTTCTT
>CBDUPU010000095.1:0-8188 GCA_965369185.1 uncultured Rhodospirillales bacterium | reverse complement strand
GGTCGTATAATTGCGTTTGCTATCCGTTTACGCTGTCATCGCCGCCAGCACGCCCGCAACAGCCCTGCCGGTAAAAGCGCAATAACGGCTATCAAAGCCCCTGACCAGCCGAAAAACGATGCGGCACGTTTTAAAAGCTCCAACTGATCTTTCTAATACCGGACCGCACTTCAGCTCCTAACCCGATACACTCTTTATACTTTTGGTATATTAAAAATATTCAAATAATATATTTTTTTATTGACGTGCCGCAGCCTTATGCATTATGAAAATAATCACAGGTTATCTAGACCCCACACACAAGATAGATCTGTTCCCACACACAGGGACTGGCCGTTTCGTTGCAAATGCGAAACGGCCACTTTTTTGTTTTGCGGAAGGCTTCGGCCCGGACTTAAAGTTTGGGCCCAGGAACCGGGCGTTTTGGACGGTTTTCCGCCGGAATCGGTGCCGGCAAACGGTTCAGGCTCACCGCGCAGGTCGGCGGTATCGTCAGATCGGTCGAAGGATCAATATGATTCAGGCGGTTGAAAATGTCCGGATCACCGACATAAAACCCCCAATAAGCCTCATCCAGCCCTTCATACCAGTCATTATAAACAGCATCACCGGTAAATTCCTCCAGCAGATAATTCACGGAATTCTGCTTTTCCAGCTCGCGGTTAAAGGGCAGGCGCTGACGATCACAGCGCTCTTGCTTGGCGACAAGGTAATGGCTGGCGACGTTATCAACGGCACGGCGCATCTCAGGGTTTTCATTGTATAATCTGTGCATCAGCGCCAGACGCGGCTTGAAGCTGGGATCGCGGCGCACCTCGTTCCAGCGGCGGACGTCATAACTCTCAAAATGCTCGCGGACAAGCGGCAAATGCTTTTCAAGCCAGGCGCTGCCGTTAAAATGCGCCTTCAACTCACGCTCGGACGGGGTGCCGTCAAGATTATGGCGGTCGAGCGTATCGCACAAAAGGATATGAACGTGAGAGACACGTTCGCCCAGTGCTTTAAGTGTTGCCTCGAAATTGCGGCCATTAACGCCGGGGGAACGCGGACAAACCGGAACAATAATCCGGTTACCTTCAAAACTTCCCCATTCGATCTCGGCCCGGTATTTTTTTCTGCTACTCTTGGGCATATGCGCCTCCTGTTCTCCACCAATATTCAAATTCACGCCGGCGCACATCGGCCAGCAAGCTGTTTTTAATCAGTAAGTACACATTATGGTCTTCGTCCCGGACATGCAGGACATATTTATCGCCGTAAATAACCGACACTTCGGCGCTGGCGACCAGCCCGGGATCGATTGTCCGGTAATTGTCCGGAACGGTCGTAATAAAACTGTTTCCCGCCTCTATCGTGAAACGCAGGCCAACCCCGGCACGCTGCAGAGCTTGAAACTTTGCGGTAACAGCAGGGGAGTTCTTACGCTCATCCGCACAATGAAGGCAAATTTCGTCCCCCGGGCGCAGGTCACGCGCGGCGTCTTCAAGCACTTCAAGGAAGCTATTAACGAAGCGGATCCTGTCCTTGCGGTACTCAAGCCCCTCGGACGTAAAAAACACCCCCGCATTTTCAAAACCGCGGCAAATGCGCCCCTGCGTTGCGGCGGTCGGGCTGGAGGCGCCGGTTTCGATATTCTTGATTGCGGGCGCAGACACACCGGCGGCCGCTGCGAGGTCCTCGCGCGTCCATGATAAAGCGGCCCGGCCCGCCCGTACTTTAGCTGAAAATTCCATAGCAAATATTATATTCTGTATAGTATGAAAATATCTATAATGGATATTTTGATATTTTTCAAGGATATTTATATTGACAAATGACCTCAAATTCATTATGACAACACGTAACAGGTTATTCTTACCCCCATCCATACGGATTAATCTGTTCCCCACACACAGGGACTGGCCGTTTCGCCCCCGCGCGAAACGGCCTCTTTTTTTCTCACTTTTTCTCTTGATCGATCTGGTTTATCGAGCGGGCAAACGTATCTTAAATATCTCTGTATGCGCACTTGCACCGTGATGATTGCCACTGGCCGCGCCATTTAATCCGGCACAGGCGGCCAGCCATAAAAGCGCTAAAAATGTTAGGATGCGTAAACATTGCATATCCCGTTAAAATTACAGAATTGCTGATGCATTTTAAAGGTAAGTTGTTATAATTTACTGGCTATGAATGATGATCAAAATAAAACATTTCAAAAGACCCGCCCGGACGGACTTATGCCCGCAGCCAGAATGACCTGTATGGCCGGTCAGGTTATTTTTGAACAAGGGACGCCCGCTAATCAGGCCTTTTACATTGAAGACGGGCTGGTCGAGGTCGTCATCGAAGAGGACGGTCACAGCGTCAAACTTGCCGAAATCGGGCCTGGCGAAGTGTTCGGAGAGATGGGCGTACTGGAGCGCGAGAGCCGAATGGCAACGGTACGGGCCTTGGAGAAAAGCAAGATTACCGTTATGTCGCAAGGCGAGCTTGAAGAACGCATTGCAGCGATCGAAGATCCGGTAGTCGAGGCGCTGATTAACGGTTTTATTCGCCGCCTGCGCGCCACCAGCGCCGGACAGATGCAATATTATAAAAACCTCGCCAACTTCCAGAACCGCATGGCGGGCCTTATGAACAAGGCCAATGAGGGGATTGACCAGTCAAAGCGCAGCGAGTTTGCCGCCGAGATCAAGCCATTGCTTGATCAGATAGAGGCAACGCTGGATAAATACCGCAAATGAGCCACGACATTACGTGCCGTTTTGCCTGCGCGGATGACCTGAACGAACTGCTCGCTCTTGAAAATACGGCGTTCAGCGCCGACCGCTTAAGCCGCCGTCAGCTACGCTATCACCTGAAAAATCCGCGCGCCCGTTTCTGGGTTTGCACCGATGGCAATGACAGGCCGGTTGCCAGCTTGCTCGGCTTTTTTCATCAAAACAGGCCGCCACGGCTTTACTCGCTGGCGACGCACGAAAACTGGCGCGGCAAAGGGCTGGGTGCACAGCTCGTAGGGCTTTTTCTTGCCGAAGCGAGGAAATCAGGCGCCGGCAAAGCGATTTTAGAAGTACGCGCCGACGCACAAAATGCGCAGCGCCTGTATGAAAAACTCGGTTTTAAGAAGACCCGCAGCCTGCCCGGCTACTACGAAGATGGCGGCGACGGTATAAAAATGACGGCAAATTTACGACCATACAAGGACATGACATGAGCGCCACCCTGAAATATTTGTTCATCACAGACAAAGGGAACGGCAACATCCCGCCCCACCCGGACCGTCTTTGCATTTCGGCGAATGACTTTATCGCCAACCGCCTGCCGAACCTGACGCCTGCGGAGATGCAGCGCATCAAGGTCGTTAATATGTGCAGTAATTACGAATATCTCAGCAAGGGTTATTACTGTTCTCTGCTCGCCGAGGCGCGCGGAATGCGCTGCACGCCGACGGTCACGCACATGATCCAGCTTAACTGGAAGCGCAACTATCAGGCGGCGCTGCCGGAACTAAACGGGATGCTGGAAAAACATTTCAAAGAGCCGCCGGAAGAGCCGCTGGAGCGCACCTATTACATTTATTTTGGCCGTTGCCAGAATGACCGACTCGATGCCGTTGCGCGCCGCGTTTTTGACCTGTTCCGCTTCCCGCTGATGGCGATCAGCCTGTGCTATAAAAACGGTAAATGGGGCATTGATGAAATTGACACGCTGGCGCTGTCCGACATTCCCGAGGAAAAGCTTTCCTTCCTGCATGAGGCGCTGGAAAAATTCGCCGGCACCGCATGGACGAAGCCAAACGCCCCCAAGCGCGAGCGGGCATGGATCGGCATTCTCCACGACCCCGAAGAAAAGCTGCCGCCTTCCGACAAGACGGCGCTGCAGAAATTCATCAAGGCGGGGAAAGAGCTTAATGTCGCGGTCGAGCTGATTACAAAGAACGATTATGCGACGCTGCTGGAATATGACGCGCTGTTTATCCGCGAAACCACGGCGATCAACCACCATACGTTCCGCTTTGCCGACAAGGCGGAGCGCGAGGGCATTCCGTGTATCGACGATACGCAGTCCATGATCCGCTGCTGCAACAAGGTCTATTTGTTCGAGCTGCTGCGGGCCAACAAAGTACCGGTGCCGCAAACCGCGATCATCGACCGCAAGAGCGAAAAGACCATGGAAAAAAGCACATCCTATCCGATCGTGCTGAAAATTCCTGACGGCTCGTTCTCACGCGGCATCGTCAAAGCGGAAAATCCGCAGGACTTCGAGAAAAAAGCCCGCGAGCTTTTGAAAAAATCGGAAATCATCATCGCACAGGAATTCATGCCGTCCGACTATGACTGGCGCATCGGCGTGCTTGGCGGCAAGGCGATCTTCGCCTGCCAGTATTTTATGGCCAAGGGCCACTGGCAGATTTACAAGCACCCCGATAATGACGAACAGGCCAAAGCAAAACAGGCGGGCAAGAAAGAACTGCCGGTCAAGGGCGGCGGCCACCGCACCGTGCCTCTGGAAGAAGTGCCAAAGGAAGTGATCGACATTGCGGTCAAGGCAGCGAATTTAATCGGCAACGGCCTGTACGGGGTTGACCTCAAACAGACAGAAAAAGGCGTCTATGTCATCGAAGTCAACGACAACCCGAACATCGATTCCGGCGTCGAAGACACCGCCGCCGGGGACGCGCTCTACAAAACCGTGATAGAGTATCTGGTCAGGCTGATCGAAGCGCCGTAGCCGGATAACCACGCCAGCAAACGGCTACAGTCATTGACTTCATATGATTAAATTCCTATTATTGGAGCATATACTGCCCCAATTACAATAAAGCGCCCCCAAGGGGCGCTTTTTGATGTGTCTTGTTTGTTTCCAAAAACAAACGAAGTGAAGGAAAATCCTATTAAATCAACAGGCTCCCCCGGCTAATGCGTTTTTTCAGCAAACGAACTGAAGGCTTAGCCGGCTTCTTTCCAGCGCAGTTTTGGTTGCCGTGCCGCCTGCACCTCATCAAGGCGCTGGCGCGGGGTGCTGACGGGGTAGTGGTGGTATTTTTCGGTGTCCCCCTTGGCGGCGTCGGCGGCGATGGTTTTCATGACGGTGATGAAACGGTCCATTGCATCCTTGCTTTCGGTTTCGGTCGGTTCGATCAGCATCGCGCCATTGACGACCAGCGGGAAATAGACCGTCATCGGGTGATAACCGTATTCGCACAGCGTCTTGGCGATGTCGAGCGTGGTAACGCCAGCCTCTTTTTGCTTCTTGTCGGTCAGCAGGCATTCATGCATGCACGGGCCATCAAACGGAACATGGTAATCGTCCTTGAGCTGGCTGAGGATGTAGTTGGCGTTCAGCACCGCATCTTCGGCAACCTGTTTCAGGCCGTCAGCGCCGTGGCTCATCATATAAGACAGGGCGCGGACATGCATCCCGAACTGGCCGACGAAACCGCGCAGGCGGCCAAGGCTTTCCGGGCGCTCGTCCTCATATTGCAGGTGATAGGCATCACCGTCTTTGGCGACGATCGGCACCGGCATGTAAGGGGCAAGCTCTTCGGTCACACAGATCGGCCCGCTGCCCGGCCCGCCGCCGCCATGCGGGGTGGAAAAGGTCTTGTGCAAATTGATATGCATGACATCGACACCGAAATCGCCGGGGCGGATCTTGCCGACCAGCGCATTAAAGTTGGCGCCGTCACAGTAAAAGTAACCACCGGCCTCGTGCAGCAGGCGGGATATCTCGATAATCTCGCGCTCGAACAGGCCGCACGTATTGGGGTTTGTCACCATCATACCGGCAACGTTATGGCCGTCACCCAGCGCCTCTTTAAACGCTTCGACGGTCAGGCGCCCTTCGCTATCGCTGGTCTTGATGACTTTGATCGTGTAGCCGCAAATTGCCGCGGTCGCAGGGTTGGTGCCATGCGCCGAGTCCGGCACCAGCACGATATTCTTGTGGCCGTTGCCCTTTGCTTCGTGGGCGCGGCGGATGGTCATCATCCCGGCCAGTTCGCCATGCGCGCCGGCGGCAGGGGTCAGGCAAACGCCCGGCAAGCCGGTCAGTTCGCCGAGCCAGTGCTGCAAATCATGCATCAGCTTGAGCGCGCCTTGCACCGTTGCCTGCGGCTGCAGCGGGTGGATATGGGCGAAGCCTGGCAGGCGCGCCATTTTCTCGTTCAGGCGCGGATTGTGTTTCATGGTGCAGGAGCCGAGCGGGAAGAAGCCGTGATCGATGGAATAGTTCCATGTGCTCATCCGGACGAAGTGACGCACGACCTGCGGTTCGGAACATTGCGGCAGGCCTATTTCGCCACGTTCGGCAACGCCGGTACGCAAGCCCAGCCCTTCGGGTTGGGGCAGATCAACGCCGGGATGGTCGCTATGCTCTTTCTCCCAGAGCAGGTTTTCTTCGTAGTGAAGCCCGCGGTCACTGTCGCCTTGCATGGTCATGCCCCCTGTCTGTGTTGTGATCTGGTGTTCCGCAACCATTTTAAAACCTTTCGAACCATAATCTAGTGTTATCGAGCAATTGATAAACCGTATCGCCATTGACGAACTCGTGATCAGCACCGTCAATGGTGATGTAATCTTTCGGCGCGGGCAGGACGTCATAGACCTGCTTTTGCCCCGGACGCTTTATATGGGCACCGGCAACGATGATCTGGGTCGGGGCGCGCATCGCCTCGGCGAGCGCCTGCACCTTGTCCCAGTCATAGCCCTGCCCTTCGGCGATCATCTCCGGGCTGACGACAGCTTCATAGCCGTAATCAAGCACAGTACAGCCGCAGGTTTCCATGACCCGGCTCTCCCGTGCCCAGAAATCGGTATAGGGGTAGAGCGAAGAATCCCACAGGCTGACGGCCTCAATATCCGGATTGGCGATCAGCGTGGTCATGCCGCCATAGGAATGACCGGCGACATAGACCTTGTCATAGCCATCAGCGAAATGGGAAAGCACCGCCTGCAGATCCTGCACCTGCTGCGCCAGCGTCGTACCGCTCAAACGCCGCGCATCCGGCTCAGGGCTGTAAAATGACAGCCGCACGACGTCATAGCCGTGATAAATAAAATAACGCGCCGCCATCTGGTGCATATATTCGCCGGTAAAACCGCCAAGCCCATGGGCGATAACCAGCAACTTGCCTGCGGCATTTTCGCGCGGCCTGTTGATCGCACCATAAAGCTTAAACCCGTCCGGCAGGCCGAGGATAAAGGCTTCTTCATGCCCAGCAGAGATGACAGGAAAGCTCATTTGTCCGCTCCTGCCCGCCGGGTAAAAGAAATAATTCCAAGAAGACCGGATGGCTTAAATATAAGTAAAGCAGCGAGCACTATGTGCAGCATCGAATCAAGACCGATATGCCCGCACTGTATCGGCTTCCCTGATTCCCATGCGGAGACCGTCAAAGCAAGCCTTACAAGGCCTGGAAAGGAACCGGCTAAAATAAACAAACCTGTAACGACAGTTGCGACAATGAACAGATCTTCATACGGAGGAAGCACCTCTTTTGAAGTATTTTCTGACGCCCCGCGCATCATCCTACCGGCAATTCGCGGCGCTAAAAACCAAAGGAATAAAGAGAATACCAAGTAAATTACCGGAACGAGATAATATGAAATTTTTACGCTCAGAGGCGCTTCAAAATTTACCGCACTCGTCGCCAACCATATTGACGGCCAGAGGTTTAGAAACTGGAACAGGGCAAGCCCCCTGATCATCAATATTGCCAGACCGTTATAAATCAGAGGACCTCCTTCAGCGCCGTCACCAGCGCGTCGATGTCGGCGTCGGTGACCATTTCGGTGGCGGTGAGCAGGAGCTGGTTATCGCCGAGCGGGTAGCCGGCGATGATGCCTTGATCGGCGAGGCCATCGACGACTTCTTTCGCGTTTTTAGGTAGTTCAATAGTCAGTTCGTTGAAGAATTTTTCGGTCAGCAGCTTGACGCCCGGCACTTGTTCGAGCGCATCGGCGAGTTTGCAGGCGCGTTCGTGGTTGAGGCGAGCGAGGCGACGGAAGCCGTTTTCGCCGAGCAGCCCCATATGGACGGTAAAGGCAAGCGCCATCAGCCCCTGATTGGTGCAGATATTCGAGGTCGCTTTTTCGCGGCGGATATGCTGCTCGCGGGTGTTGAGGGTCAGGACATAGCCGCGCTTGCCCTGCGCATCGACGGTTTCGCCGACCAGACGACCCGGCATCTGGCGCAGGTACTTTTC
>CBDUPU010000094.1:0-8196 GCA_965369185.1 uncultured Rhodospirillales bacterium | reverse complement strand
ATAACACCTGAAACATGAAGAACGTCTTCAGCAATCAGAAATGTGCCATAAGCCAGAATAACGCTGATGCTCGCCGTGAAAAAGCTCTGATCTTCATCCCAGCGGCAAAGCAGGGTTGCCGCCAGCCATCCGGCGGCAAGGCCCAGAGGGATCGCCGCCAGCATGGCCCAGAGAAAATCAAAGGCGGTGTGTGCCGGGTCAAAAACTGTATTGCCCAGCACCAGACCGCTTATCAGCGTAAACAAAACAACCGTTACGCCGTCGTTAAACAGGGATTCGCCTTCGATAATCGTTTTCAGGCGCTCCGGCATCTTAAAGCGCCCGAAGATAGAGCCAACAGCCGCCGGGTCGACGGCACTTGTTGCCGACCCCAGAAGCAGTCCGTGGACAAGGGGAATCCCGGCCAGAACAGCCACAGGCCATCCAATGATAAAGGTGGTGGCAATCACGCCGAGTATGGCAAAAAAGCCGATGGGAACGGCGGCGCTCTTCAGGACATCTGGCCTGATCATCCGTCCGCTGGAAAAAATCAGAAGCGGCAAGAACAGCGTCAGAACAATGTGCGGCTCCAGCCCCAGTTCCGGTTGCCACGACCAGCCCGTGTAGCGCCCTGTAATTCCGTAGCCCAGTCCCAGTAACAAAATCCAGCTTTCCGGCGGCAGGAACCAGTTTTTCGTGTAATGTTTGACGGCAGCGAACAACAGTAAAAGCCCGCAAAAGACGGTAATGGATAGTGTCAGAGAGTCAATGCCGTAAAACATGCGGGTACCTGTTAGTCTTTCTCTTTTGTTACTATAACGACTTCACTGCCCAAAGTTTTATGCACCGGACACATATCGGCGATCTCGATCAGGCGTTTGCGGTTTTCCTCAGTAAGCGCATCGCCCTTGATAACGATCTCACATGCAAATTGATCAATTTTACCGTCTTTTGTTTCGCAATCCTCGGCATGAATTTTATCGTGTTTGACATACACCTCCACGCCCTCAAGCGGCAGGTTCTTGCGGTCCGCATACATGCGCAGCGTCATGGATTTGCATGCGCCCAACGCCATTTTTAGGAAATCATAGGGTGTCGGCCCTGTATCATTACCGCCGTAACTTTCCGGCTCATCGGCCAGTAATTCATGTTTTCCGGTATTTATTTTTTGCTGAAACTTGCCCTGTCCGGTTGATTGCACAAGAACGGTTCCTTCTTTGGGCTTTGGCGTTTCATCCTCGTCGGTTTCAACATCAATATACCGGCTGACCCAAGCGGCAATGACACGGGCGGCATAGGCGGCATCTTCCTTGCGGGTGATAAGGTGATCCGCATCATCCAGTGTCACAAAGCTTTTTGGGTGCTTTGCCGCTTTGAAAATCTGCGCGGCGTTGTCAATGCTGACAACATTATCCAGCGGTGCATGCATGACCAGCAAAGCACGTTCCAGATGAGCAATTGATTGTTCAAGGTTTTGGGATTTTATATCCTCTAAAAACTGTTTGCGGATAAGAAAAGGCCGTCCTGCCAGACAGACTTCAGCTTCGCCTTTTTCCATGATTTCCGCTTCCTTGTCACCAAAATTGTGCGTGACATGGTCGGCATCGGCGGGCGCGCCGATCGTGACAACTGCCTTTGATTCCGGGGTATGACCAGCCGCTGCCAATACGGCAGCGCCGCCCAGGGAGTGGCCGATCAGGATGGCAGGCGCTTGTAGGTGCTTTCGCATATAATCCGCCGCTTTCACCAGATCCTGTACATTAGATGTGAAATTGGTGTTGGCAAACTCACCTTCGCTTTTGCCAAGCCCGGTGAAATCAAACCGTAGGACAGCGATGCCTTCATTGGTGAGCGCTTTGGCAATGCGTGATGCGGCGACAATATCCTTACCGCAGGTAAAGCAATGCGCGAACAGGGCGCAGGCTTTGATTTTCCCCGCAGGGCGATCCAGCCTTGCTGCCAGTTTTGTACCTTGAGAGCCTTCAAATTCTATTTTTTCCATGGAGCACTATTCCTGAACACTGCACGAGCCGCCGCCAAGAACGCAGAATTTGGCGCAGTGTGGATGGTTAAGGTGAACGGATTTTGAGGCTTCTTTCAACGTCTGCCCCATATTGAATTGCTGGTCATAGGCGAGCAGCGTACAGGCCATAACGGATGGTTTATCATCGCCCTTACGTTTGACCACCATGCGCGAGGTGGCGCACATCATGTCATCCGGATTAACGCCCAGAATATCCCAGCAGGCGGTCGTAATTTCCGGTACGGGTGCGTTTTCATCCATTTCAGGAAACAGCATCAGTTGCTTTTTATCATGAGCATCAATTTTTATGCGGTGCTCCTTGAAGAATGCATCAAAACCGCGGCACAGTTCGTTTTCATCTTCGCCCCAGCGGGTGCGCCCGGCGATATCAATCGTAAAGCCATTATCCGAAAGCCATTTCAGCCCTTTCATCATCGGTTCCCACGATCTAGGTCCGCGCTCTTCTTCATGCAGTTCGCGCTTAAAATGATCGACGGAAACACGAATGGTCAGCGCCGCGCCGTATTTGTGCTTAAGCTCCAACAATTCCTTTTCGCATTTCATCATCGGGCGCATGGCGTTGGTCAGAACCAACAATTGAAACCCCCGATCAAGACATTCCCCCATAATCGGAATGATATCGGGGTTCATAAACGGCTCACCGCCGGTAATGCCGATTTCCTCGGTCGTCAATTTTTCACGGGCGATTTCATCCAGATAAGAAACCACTTCGGCATGGGTCAGATAGACGAGCGCATCGTTCTTCGGCGTTGATTCAATGTAGCAGTTCACGCAAGCCAGATTGCACAGCGTTCCCGTGTTGAACCACAAGGTTTTCAGTTCCGTCAAATCCACCCACGCACGCCGCTCGCCTTTGGCTGTAGTCAATGGATCAGAAAATTTTTTGTCTAATATTTTTATGCTCATATTTAAGATGCCTTTTTCAACCATTTCACCAGCAAATTATCCAATGACAACGGGCCTGGACCTTTAATAAAGATTGAGGCAGCCAGCGCCATCCAGAGGATATGCTGGAAGTTTTCCTGATAGGTGATCTGGATTACAAGTGCCATCGCAAACAGTCCGGCTGCGCCAAAGCGGGAAAATAAGCCTAAGCCGATCAGAACAGGCAGGGCCAGTTCGGCAATCGTTGTTACGGGAGCGGCCAGAGAAGCATCAAGACCAGGAACCGGATGCTCCATCTCGAACAGGAAAACTTGCGTATCCCAGCTGCCGTTAAAATAATCCTTAGCGCGCAACATGCCGGACTTAAAAAACGCCCAACCGAGATAAAGACGGAAGGATAAATCCAGCAAAGGCGAGCCAATTTTATCGGCAGTCATCCGTAAGGGATCGATAAGATTGTTTATTTTGATCATCATGTCTTTCATGGTCTATCTCCTGATTTCAAAGCGGGTAATGGTTCCCAGTTGTAAGTGCTTTTGTAGTAAAGGGGTTAAATCGGCATCCGGGTAATGTGCTGCCAGAATCTCAGCCGTTTCGTGGATGGTTTGTCCGTCTAGCAGGGCGGAAAGAAACAGATATTCTGCATCATCCAGACGGCGCAACTCAACTTTCAGATCGGGTCTATAGATTATGAGTTTACAGCCGCGATCACTCAGCGCTTGCAGATCTTCCTGATTTTCTGCGCGGCAAAAATCAACGATCTCATCCAAAGGATAGGCGGATTCCAGCAGCGCAAAGGACTTGCGGAAAGAAAACTGCAAATTCGGCATATCCTCTTCTGCAATACTTATCAGTTCAGCTGGATCGAGCGGTAAATCATCCGGCGCATAATAAGCGGCCTCCCACAGCCATTCGAGCCGCGTGAAATCTTGCAGGTAAGGCAGGTGTTTGGCAGGCTCATAGGTTTGAATAAAATCCGGAAATTCCATGCCGTAGAGATTGAGATTGCCCTGACTTGGCAAGTTACCCACCACAAAAACGCGTATGGCCTGCTCCAGAAACTCCCGCCCCACTAGCTTTTCTGTCATGGGCAGAGCCGCTATGGCCGCATCAATAAGGCTACGGATGACATTATTGCGGTAGACTTTCATGCGGTTTTCAAGGCATATGCCGTGATCCTGCCGGAACGCGCTGCGGAACATGCCATTATCCAGATGATCCGGCTCTAACAGGGTGTGCTTGAAATTCTCCTGAAATTCACTCAGCCGCATGTGCAAGCACCTCGGGTTTATTGTGTTTATCAATGAAGCTTTGCGCTTTATCAGATTGCGCCACAAGTTCGGAGAGCGCCGGAATATCGCCATCCCATTCAATAAGCGTTGGGACTGCGCCAAAACGCCTCACGCCGTGTTCATACAAAGCCCAGACTTCATCGCGCACCGGGCGGTTATGGGTATCAACCAGTATCGTGCCATCTTCAAATTCACGCTCCGTATGCCCCGCTAGATGCATTTCGCGCACAAATTCGGGCTTGATATTGTCCAGATAATGATAGGGATCAAAGCCGTGATTGACCGACTGCACGTAAATATTATTGATATCCAGCAGCACATCGCATCCGGCTTTCTCGGCGATGCGGTTCATAAATTCATATTCGCTCATTTCATCATTGGTGAAAGAGACGTAAGTGGACGGGTTCTCAACCAGTATTTTGCGGCCAAAATAATTTTGCACACGCTCAATATTGTCACACAGCCTTTGCAGCGTTTCTTTGGTGTATGGCAGGGGCAAAAGATCGTTTAAATGAGCATTACCGCTCGCGCTCCATGAAACATGATCGGAGACCTGAAACGGCTCAAAAATATCGATCAGCTCCTTGAACTGGCGCATATGCTCTTCATCAACAGGCTGATCGGAGCCAAGGGACAGGCCAACCGCATGCAGGCTTAACGGGTAAAGCTCGCGCGCTTTGGCAAGATAACGCCGATGCGTCCCGCCGCCGAAATAATTCTCCGGATGCACTTCGATCCAGCCGATATCCGGTTTTTCTTCCAGAATATCTTCATAGTGTTTGGCGCGCAGCCCAATCCCGGCAGCCCTGAAAGGACTATCCGGGAGCGGGTACGCATTTTTATCCATATAAGGATAAGGCTTCATCACTTTAGCCTTTTTTGTCTTCTTTACCTTCGCAGCCATTCTTGGCATCGCAACTGCTCTTGCCACCTTCACCAGCCTTGACTGATCCGCCAACGAGTTTTTCGCAAAGACCGGCAGGCATAGCAACCCACTCATTCGCATCGCCATCAACGCTAGCATTACCCATGCAGCTGTGTTTGCCTGCGGCATCACCGCAATCATTGTGGCCAGCTTTTACCACGCCATAGCATTTTTCTTTACCGTCTGCGGCGGCATTTGCATTGTGCGCGCCAAAGGCCGCCAAAGACACTGCTCCGGCGACCAGACTTGCTGTAACTGCTTTTCTCATATTCATAATTTTAGCTCCTTAAAAGGGTTTAGGGGGTTGTTTTTTATTATCAGCGTTTTGCGCTAATAGGCAGGTATTCGATAAGACAAAAAATAAAGTTACATTCTGGCTTATCTTGGTAAATGAGTTTGAATCCTGGGAACGGATTCAAACTGAAAAATGAGCAAAATTCTCCGAAGCGAGCAGTATAGTTTTAAGGCGACTTTGCTCACTTGAGATCGTTGAAAAAATAAGACTTTCCAGTGAATTTCAGCAATGATATCATTAAAAGCGTAAAAAGCTTGCTGATTTAGAGACTCAGTTTTTATTTGGTCGCTCAGCACAGCCATTCTTTATAACTCCGTAAATTCTGTAGGCCATCAAACGGCGGACGCAAGTCATACTCTAGCTTTTGGCCGTTCAAGGCTAAGTTCGAAAATACAAAGGCCATCAATGCGCGTTTTACCGAGGTTTTCGAACTTCTGAATATCTCAGGGGCTTTAGATGCCAGCGAGACCATTGTAGTTAAAGCGATTTTAAACTCTTCATTACCGCCCTGATGCTCTTCCTGCATCACTGTAATTTCCTTTCGTCTAGCCTGTAGCTGAGCGAATTTCCGGTCATAGACCTCTTTGTTAATGGTTTCGTTAATGAGTAGGTCTGTAAGTCTGTCTAACTGGCGGTTAATCTGTGTCATTTCATCATTCAAGCTATTGATGCTTTCATGGTGGTATTGCTTTTCTGCCTCGTGCGTATTGTTGATATGCTCGATAATCAGGGGCAGATAATCCGGCAGAGGCTGGATAGCATTAAATACCGCTTCAACCTGCTCAAGCACATCACGCTCTTTAATCCAAAGTTTGCGTTTAGGGTTCTCAGGATCACGGACAATCAAGTAAACATATTTACCTTTTTTGAGATCACACGTTACCTGCCTATCCGATACGGCGCATTTAATCAGTCCACGGAACAAAAATGGGTATTTAGTTTCTTTAATGGCCTGTTTGCGCCCCCTATTCGTGCGAACGTCTTGGCACACATCAAAGATGACTTTTGTTATAAGCGGTTCGTACTTATGGGGATACAGCTCTCCTTTGACTTTCATTACCCCATGATAAAAAGGATTCTGGATCATGTGGTGAAGCTGTTGCGTGCCAACCTTATTCCCATTCTTTGATTTCAAGCCCCATTCTTTTGACTTTCTTGCTAATTCAGCCAGCGAATAAGCACCTGTCGCATATTCCACAAAAATGCGTTTTATGATTACGGCATTTTCAGGGTCGGGGATAACGGTTGCTTTACCCGTATTGCCATCTACTGCATTAAGGTAGCCAAAGGGAGCCATGCCGCACCACTCTCCATTACGTATTTTGAAATGGATACTGCGCCTTACATTATCTGACAGTTGATCTGTGTATGATTGCGCCATTACAACGCCCATATTCCACATGAGTTTTTGAGAACTGTTTGCGCCTTTAGATAGAATATTGCCCTCTTTCACGAAGTGGAGTTCTAAGACATCTTGCTCCATAAGATCATTAAAGACTGGTGTTTCCCTGAAACTACGTTGTAGACGGTCTACGGTATCGACTACCAAGGCTAACTTTTCTTTTTTCGATTTAATAAAGTTAATCATCTGGTCGAACTCAGGGCGATGTCCCTTCGTAGAAGATTCAACAATCGTAAATTCTCGGACGATCTCTAAATTCTTTCGGTCTGAGTAAAGGCGCAAGTTTCGGATTTGGGCATCCAAGGAATGTCCGTCTTTTTGTTCTTTGCTAGATATTCTTGCAAGTATAACTGCTTTCATAATTGATCCTTTATTTCTTTGCCAATATCGCCAATATCATCATTCCCAATGCCGCTAGCCCTAGTGCAGCGATAACTTTGTCTGATTTTGTCAGCACATTCGGATGCACGGTTATTCCATCACGTTTTAGCTGATCTGAAGCATAGTCAGCATTTTCGATGATTTTGTGGGGTTGTGTATTGAGTATTTCACCAAACTTGATTAGGTGCTCCATAGATACTCCAGACTGCCCCCTTTCAATACGTGACCAAGCTGACTGAGTAAGCCCTAGTCTTGCAGCAATATCACCTTGGTCAAAGCCCGCCTGTTTTCTCAGATGCTCAAGAATACGTCCCAATATCGCAGGGTATGAAGTTTCCGGTTGCATTTTCCCTCATATATGCATAATATTCATATATGATATATATAACAAAGAAAGGAATTGAATGTCAAATATAAATCAAAGCAACTTGCAACAAGGGGATGTTGTTCATGTACCGTTAATGGGAATTGGACGACATTACGGTGTGGTTATCCAACCTGCGACACCATTTCAGCAAGCTATAATTAGAACTGTTCTTCGTGGTCATCGTGCGCCAGTCGATCAAACTGAAACAGAATTTTCGCAGGGGCAAAAAATATCAGTCCTGCCATACCCAAGTCAGTTGCCGCGATGGGTGGTTGTTCAAAATGTTCTACAGGTTTTAGCTTTTGAATACTGCCTGTTCACGAATAATTGTGAGCACTTCTATAGACGGGCGCATGGTCTAAGCAACATGAGTTATCAAGTTATGCTTGGTGGTGTGGCACTGATCGGATGTGTTGCATATAGCATTGCTACAAAAAGACCTCTTCCTATAAAAATATAAAACCTCGGTAAAACGCGCATTGATGGCCTTTGTATTTTCGAACTTAGCCTTGAACGGCCAAAAGCTAGAGTATGACTTGCGTCCGCCGTTTGATGGCCTACAGAATTTACGGAGTTATAAAGAATGGCTGTCGGCATTAGATACAATTCGAACTTCTCACAGGCAA
>CBDUPU010000093.1:0-8205 GCA_965369185.1 uncultured Rhodospirillales bacterium | reverse complement strand
AAGACGTGCAAGGTTCCGGCGATGTGAAGTACCACCTTGGTACTTCGAGCGACCGTGATTTTGACGGAAATACCATTCACCTGTCCCTGACGGCCAACCCGTCTCACCTTGAAGCGGTCGATCCGGTTGTGATCGGCAAGGTGCGGGCGAAGCAGGTGCAGCGCAATGATTTTAATTCTGAAAAAGTGATGCCTGTTTTGCTGCACGGTGATGCAGCATTTGCCGGGCAGGGCTTGGTCGCTGAAACCCTTATGATTTCTGACCTTCCGGGCTACCGCGTCGGTGGAACAATCCATATTGTGCACAATAACCAGATCGGCTTTACGACGACCCCGAACTTCTCGCGTTCCGGGCCGCACCCGACTGATGTTGCGAAAATGCTCGCCGTGCCGATCTTCCACGTTAATGGCGATGATCCGGAAGCGGTCGTTCATGTTGCGCGGATTGCAACCGAATACCGCCAGAAATTCAAAAAAGACGTGGTGATCGATCTCGTATGTTATCGCCGTCACGGCCATAATGAAGGCGACGAACCGTCCTTCACGCAGCCGGTCATGTACCGCAAGATTAAAGATCAGGAGAGCACACGCTCTCAATATGCAGCGCAGCTTGTTTCCGAAGGTGTGATTACCGCCGAAGAAGCGCAGCAAATGCTCGATGAGTTTTACGCCTATCTGGAAGAAGCATTTGAAGCGACCAAGAGCTACAAGCCGAACAAGGCCGATTTCCTTGAAGGCAAATGGGAAGGCATGAAGGTTGCGCATGGCGATGAGCGCCGCGGCACGACAGCCATCTCTGAAGACGAATTTGAAAAAATCGGCAAAAAGCTGACGAGCGTTCCGGATGATTTCAATATCAATTCCAAGATCGCGCGCCAGTTCAAGGCGAAAGAGAAAATGTTTGCCGGTGAAGAGTCGTTTGACTGGGCAACGGCAGAGTCGCTGGCATTCGGTACCTTGCTTGATGAGGGCTATGGCGTGCGTCTTTCCGGTCAGGATGTCGGGCGCGGCACTTTCTCGCAACGCCATGCGATTCTGTATGATCAGGAAAACGGCGAGAAATATATCCCGCTGCAGCATATTGACGATAAACAGGCAAAGTTCGAGGCGCATGACAGTCCGCTGTCCGAAGCCGCCGTGCTTGGCTTTGAATATGGCTTCTCCCTTGCCGAGCCGCGTACTCTGGTTCTGTGGGAAGCGCAGTTCGGTGATTTTGCCAATAGTGCGCAGGTGCTGATCGACCAGTTCATCAGTTCCGGCGAAGCCAAGTGGCTGCGGATGTCCGGTCTGGTGATGCTGCTGCCGCACGGTTATGAAGGGCAGGGGCCGGAGCACAGCTCTGCGCGTCTGGAGCGTTTCTTGCAGCTTTCCGCCGAAGATAACTGGCAGGTTTGTAACTGTACGACACCGGCCAACTATTTCCACGTGCTGCGCCGTCAGATGCATCGTGACTTCCGCAAACCGCTTGTCATGATGACGCCGAAATCTCTGCTGCGTCACAAGCTGGCAGTATCGCCGAAAGAGATGTTTGTCGGTGAATCCACCTTCCACCGTTTCTTGTGGGACGATGATAAAGACCAGCTGGCCAAGCCGAAGGACATCAAGCGTATCGTCCTGTGTTCGGGCAAGGTTTACTACGATCTGCTGGCCGAACGGCGTGAGCGCAAGATTGATAATGTCATGCTGATCCGTGTGGAACAGCTCTTCCCGTTCCCGCAAAATGCGCTGCAGAAGGAACTTGCACAATATCCGAATGCGGACGTTGTCTGGTGCCAGGAAGAGCCGCGCAATATGGGGGCATGGTTCTTTGTCAGCGAGGAGATCGAAAAAGTCCTGACCGAGAGCAAGCACAAGGCAGGGCGTCCGCAATATGTCGGCCGTCCGGCTGCGGCGTCACCGGCAACCGGTCTTCTTAAGCGCCACAATGAAGAGCAGGCCAAGCTGGTCGATGAGGCGCTGACTTTGAAAGGTAAGTAACAAACGTGATCTGAACCGTTGATTTTCCCAACGGTTCAGGCCACATTAGGGCATAATTTTCGTTAATTCAGGAGCAAATCAGGAAGTCCCATGGCTGAAATTAAAGTACCGACACTCGGCGAATCCGTTTCCGAAGCGACCGTCGCGCAGTGGCTGAAGCAAGAGGGCGACAGCGTTGCAGCTGACGAGCCGATCGTAGAGCTGGAGACCGACAAGGTCACTCTGGAAGTAAACGCGCCGGAAGCCGGTGTGATCAGAAAGATCGTTGCGGGTGATGGCGTTAATGTCGAGGTCGGGGCCATTCTCGGTGAAATCAGCGCGGCCAACGACTCGAAGCCCGCTGCTGCCAAAAAAGAAGAAAAGGCCGCTCCGAAAGAAGCGCCGAAAGAAGCCGAGGCATCTGCTGATGAGGGCGAGCACAAGCTGTCCCCGGCAGTGCGTAAGCTGGTTGACGAACACGGAATTGATCCGGCCAAAATTAAAGGCACCGGCAAAGATGGTCGCCTGACCAAAGAGGATGTTCAGAACTTCATCGAGCAGCATGGCAAATACGCCGAAGAGCCGGCACCGAAAGTCGTGCCGACCAAGCCGGTTAAAGAAGAAACAGTGGCCCGCGAGGCAGGCGAGCGTGAAGAGCGCGTCCGCATGACCCGCCTGCGCCAGCGTATTTCCCAGCGCCTGAAAGAAGCGCAGAATACCGCGGCGATCCTGACGACCTTTAACGAGGTTGATATGACTGCGGTGATGGAACTGCGCAAGGACTATAAGGACAAGTTCGAGAAGAAGCACGGCGTCAAGCTCGGCTTCATGTCGTTCTTTGTTAAGGCCTGCGTTAATGCTCTGAAAGAAATTCCGGCGGTAAACGCGGAAATTGACGGCGATGATATTGTTTACAAGAACTACTATGACCTCGGCGTTGCCGTCAGTACGCCGCAAGGGCTGGTGGTTCCGGTCGTGCGTGATTGTGATGAAAAGTCGATGGCGCAGATCGAAAAAGACATTAACGATGTCGGTGCGCGCGCACGTGAAGGCAAAATCCAGCTGGAAGAAATGTCCGGCGGCACCTTTACCATCACCAATGGCGGTGTGTTCGGCTCTTTGCTGTCCACGCCGATTTTGAACACGCCGCAATCCGCGATCCTTGGTATGCACAAGATCGATATGCGGCCAATGGTCATGCCTGACGGTTCGATTCAGGCGCGGCCGATGATGTATCTGGCGCTGTCTTATGATCACCGCATCATTGACGGGCGCGAGGCTGTGACCTTCCTCGTTCGCGTGAAGGACGCGATCGAAGATCCGCAGCGCCTGCTGCTGGACATATAAGTTTCCAGGCATCTCGGCTATAAAAGGATTTTGAGTAAGGGCGGCACTTGTCGCCCTTTTCTTTTGTTTATCGCGCGTTATTTGACAGAATTCTGTTGCGGGTTTATGAAGTGCGCTGGAACTGTAAACATAAGACAGGGAAAGATCATGTCCGAGAAATATCGCACCAGCTTGTATTCACCAGGTAAAGATGATTCATACTGCTTCCGTGAGGCCTTTGAAAATGCCAGCGGCAAGTGGGACGTTTACGATGTTGATGAAGCGGCGATCTCTGCCGGTGACATCGTAAAGAACGACAATGCCCGTTTCCCGGTTGCCACTGATGTGGAACGCGATACGGCGCGTTCTGCGCTGAAGTTCTTCGAAGAAGCGCTGAACAAGGGAAGCGCTGTGACCGCGCCTGAGGATGCTCTCGCACAGGCCGAAGCGCGTCACTTTAAATTCATGTAATTTGCCATTATTTACCCTGTATTTATCAGGCGCCAAGCTGGTAGAAGGCGAGCGTTTCGGCCTTTAGCAGCTGGCGCATGGCGGCCAGTGCCCAGTCGTCGCGGGCGGCATTCATGTTGCGGATGGTAATGCCGGTGAGGCCTGCGCCGATAATATTGACCTGTTCGCGCGCTGTGGGTACTTGCGAGCAAAAAAGCAGTCCGTTGCAGATCTTCAGCCCGTTGCGCGGCGCATTCATCAGCAGCCTGTTTACGGGCTCTTGCATAAAGCTGTACTTACCTTCCGGATGGTCAATTTCCCCGCTGTCTGTTTGCATCAGGTAGCCAACGGCGGGATGGGAGCGGGCGGTCAGGCCAAAGACATCGCCCCTGCGGTTCTTGGCGATGGCGACCGCGAACTTCCGGCCGCGATGGATTTCTGCTTTCAGGTCGATCAGGGCGTGAAAGTTGTTTTCGTTCGCGCCGGAGAGCTGTTCAATCTCGACCGGGCTTTCTTCTACAGGGACGAAAGTTTCAGGGATCTCCAGAATCGGTGTCAGGGTCTTTTCCTTGCGGTTGATTTCAAAGACGCTGATCCCGGCTTTTTCGCAAATCTGCATGGACATGCGCTCAAAATGCTCACCGCGCCGTTCGGCGAAATCTTTGGTGAAGCCTTTATGGTCGATATAGATCGTGCGAATGCCGGCTTCGGCGATATTCTTGGCGCAGTTCGGGCAGAACGGGTCGGTGATGCACAGGCTGGCGCCGTTTGTGTAAGGGGCGGACAGGATACAGGCGGTTTCAGCATGGATTGTGCCGCTGGAATTACCAATAGGCTTGTTCAGGCCGATTGTCTCAATGATCGGCTTTGGCCAGAAGTTGGTCTTGGCGATGCTGTAGGGGCGGCGCTCTTTATCGGTGCCGAAAATCGTGGCCGCGATTTTATTGGTCGGGTGGCGGCTGGTGCCGACGATATCGACGGCTTTTTGCATTTCGGCGAAGGAAGAAAACTTCATGGAGTGATTTTCCAAAAGTTGTAATTTCAGGTCTTTATCTTTATAAGCAATTTTACTCATGAAAGCGATAACCGAAAGCAGGTGCACCGTGACTTTAGACGATACTTTCTTTATGAAACGAGCCTACGAACAGGCGCTCAAAAGTTACAATGAGGGCGGCTGCCCGATTGGCGGGGTTATCGTTGATAACGAAACCGGCGAAATCCTCGGCGAGGGGCATAACCACCTTGTTCAGGAAGGCAATCCCATCATTCACGGTGAAATGGATGCCATGCGCAAAGCGGGCCGGATGACGACACGCCGTAATACCACCATGTACACAACCCTCAGCCCTTGCATGATGTGCGCGGGGACGATTGTCCAGTTCAAGATTGGCCGCGTTGTCGTCGGCGATACCGTCAATTCAGAAGGTAATGTCGAATTCCTGCGCGAGCGCGGGGTTGATGTGACGGTCATGGACGATCCTGATTGTATCGCGCTTGTGAAAAACTTTCGCGAGGAGAAGCCTGATCTCTGGCTTGAAGACTGGGGCGGTGCCTGAGATTAGCTTTTGCTAATTTGAAAGCTTGTATATTTTCATAACGTTTGCTATAAGGTCTGTGGCTTTGACATAATCATGTCCCGCAGTAACAGGAGTAAGGGTTACCTCTATGACTAAGAAAAAAACACGCAAGACACCAAAAAGTTTACTCACTCGCCTTGATTGGGCAGAAAAGACCCTTTACGCAATCCTGCACGGTGAAAAGCCTGAAATTGACCCGCGCAATAGCGAACAGGTCTGGCTGTTAGACCAGATGACCCGCATGTATAAGGCGGGTTTTTTGTGTGAAGAGCCTAGCTCTTACATTATGTTGCCGGGCGAAAATTCGGCGGAAATCGAGCGCATGAAAGGTATCACCGTGCGCGAGCCCCTTCCCAAGGCGCTGACATCGCAGGTCAAGGATCTGAACGAGCTTGCCCAGAAGCGCGGCGTGAAAAATTATAAAGTGCTTGGCGCCGATGATGCTTACCGTTATCGCAGGGACATACTGGATCAGGCCGATGATGCCGATTCTTTCATCCTGACCCGCGGCGGCGTGATGGAGCTGTATCAGTGGGTGGTTTTCCTGCGGGCGCAGGCCGAGGGCTCTGTGGATATGGGCGACAAGCCGTTTGTTATTCAGAATGCCGATAATTTCTGGCGCCCGACGCTGAAGGCGTTTGACGGGCTGCATCAAAATGTCGGTTCCAACTACATTACCGACACGCGCCATGACACCGTCGAGGTGCTTGACGAGCTGCTCGCTGCCGACATCAAGGACAAGGAGCCGGCGCGTGGCAGTGATCATGAAGCGATTGCGCCGGGTTCAACGGTCTTTTTCGTGACCGGTAACCGCAAAAAGGTCAATGATTACAAAAAAGTGTTCCGCAGCCGCGGCACTGATGTTGATTGCCACTGGTTCCAGCAGAAATTCGACAAGCCGGAAGGCGCTGATGAGTTCAGCTATTCCTATATCGGCAACCTCGTTGAGAAGATTAGCAAATTCTATTATCACATCCGCGATTATTACACGCCCGAAGGTATGCGCGAGGCGATGGCGGATAAAGGCTTTGACATTGAAAAAAGCGTTCTGTGGTTTGATGATAGCGGGCTTGAGCTGGCAGAGAACCTGACGAACGGGCCGGAGTTCGGCAACTGCTCTTACCGGATGAATTCCTACAAGCAGCATGGACCGGGCGCGGAGATGAAAAACGCGATCAACGCCATGCAAAACCACCCGTTCGAGGGCGAACGCGCTACGCGCGGCATGATGAAGCGTTTTGAGTTCGCGGCAGAAAGACTGCGTCAGGAGCGTATCGCTGCCGGTGAGGCGAACCCGCAAGTGTCACTGGATTCTTTTGACCGTAACTGCGCGGCCATTGTGCCGATCAAGGCGTTTGTCGATGCGATCGAACAGGGTGCTTCGTTTCAGGAAGTCCTTGATAATGTGCCGATGCATTTCTTCCAGTCCTGCACCGAGCAGTATCTGGTGTTTGAACCGCGCCCCAATGTTCGCGCCGTAGATACCAAAAACTTTCTGGTGCCGAAGCAGGACCCGGAAGGGCATACCCAGGCCGAAATCCCGCATTATGTTGCCAAACACAGTATTACCGCCCAGATCGTCAAGGCGGCGGCGCGTACGCTCGGCTTTGAAAAATACGAAAACGAGTCGCGCAGCCTGAGCGCTAACTTTACCCGCAATGCAGGGGAAGCATGGAATGTCGGGACGCAGCAAACCATTCATAAGGGCGTGCGCGGCGCCGGGCTGGCCAAGCCGGTCGCCAAAAGCCTGAGCGGCCTGTTCCGCTTCATGCAGGACACGTCCGGTCGCTTTGATCTGACGATCCCGCGCGATCACAAGCTGACGCATGAAAATGACAGCGTCAGCGTCATGCATAATGCGCTGAATAATTTCTATGATTTTACCCGCCGTGCGGACGGATTTTTGCTGACGCCGGATACGCGCAAGATTACCGGTGATGATTATTTCTGGCACCGTACTTTTACTTTCTTCTCGCTGATTGTCGGGCGCCAGATCAATGATAAATCGGTGACTTCCAAGCCGCTTCTGGTGATGAAGTCGCCGACATGGAAGCCGTTTATCCGTCTGCTGGAAACCTATGGCGGCGGTCTGATCCCCGAAATGCCGCATGAAATTGTCGATGATATCGTCAAGGACAAAAAGGATTTGAAAGACAGCCTGCAAAAGGCGTTCTCCGAATACCAGCCGGATGAAGTGCCGGACTACGTGTTCCGGGAAGACGGCAAGAAATGCCCTGATCATCTGTTTAACGTCACGGTCTATTGCTCGGCTTCGACCACTGACTACCCGATGAAAATGTGGGGGCGTGACTTCTCGTTCGATTGCGGCGCGCTAGGCTTTGCCTTGAAAAATGGCGGCGGCACCGGGCCGGACGGTCTGATGATTGAAACCAGCGAAGGCGTTCGTCTTGTTAAGAACCAGTTTGATGAGTATCTGAAAAAACAAGGCCTGTCCGGCGCGCCGGAAACGCATGTTTCCAGTATCCAGTGCGTTGATACTTCGCAAGAAGAAGGTCTTTGCAAGTTCAACGATTACTGGGCGGTTTATCCGACGATTTACCAGCGTATGCACGAACTGCAAAATGCCGATGCCGAGGTTGTGCTGCCGGGCGGGGCGGGAACGTTCCAGGAAATCGCCGCTTCGGTGCTGATGCGCAAGGCAGGCATTTACCCGGTCAGAAACCGGCCGCTTATTATCGTGAACCACGAAGGCATTTATGATCCGTTTATCAAGTTGATCCCGCAACAGGACTTCAAGCGCTTTAACATCAAGGTCGTTGATACGGCTGACAAGGCGCTGGATATCTTGATCAAGGCCCGCAAGAACCGCAATATGGAACCGCTGCTGCCCTATAACGCGGAAGAGCTGGCAAGCTACAAGCGTTCCTTTATGCGTG
>CBDUPU010000092.1:0-8285 GCA_965369185.1 uncultured Rhodospirillales bacterium | reverse complement strand
AGGCAAGCAGCTTGTGGTAATAACGCGCGACCGCTTCGGTCAGGACAGTGCTGTTGGCGACCGCCTTTTGCTCCGCCTCGCGCACGCGCGCAATCATGTCGCTATAGCGCTTGGCATAGGCCTCGTTCTGATAATCCGTCAGGTAAGCGGTGCGCTTGGCAATAATATCATCAAGCGTTACAGACACTTCTTCTGTTTCAAGATCACCGCTCGCTTCCGCGACCAACTCCTCGATCTTTTCCGGATCATGCGCCGCCAGACGGCCGAAAGCGAAAGAGCGCTTGTTGGCGTCAATAGCAACGCCGTTCAGTTCGATCGCCCGCTCGAGGCTCTCAAGTTGCAGCGGTATAAGCCCTTTCTGCCAGGCATAGCCGAGAATAAAGATATTGGTGGCGATCTCGTCACCCAGCAAGGTGCGCGCATATGACGTTGCCGGCACAAAATTCTGGCCGTCCTTAAGCGTGCTTTCGATCAGGGTCTTTCTGATATTGTCGTTATGAAAGTCCATTTCATTATGCAGCACGAACTCCGCCACCGGCGTATTGTTGGTATTGATCACCGCCTTTGTGCGCTCCGGGTTTAGCGTTTCATGCGCTGTCTTGCCAACGGCAGCGACAATATCGCAGGCCAGCAGCAGATCGGAACCGCCGGTGATGATATGGCCGGTGCGCATTTCTTCGCGGTCACCTGCCAGACGGACATGCGAGAGAACCTCACCGCCTTTTTGCGCAAGGCCGGTCTGGTCGAGAATACGGCAATGCTTGTCCTCAAGATGCGCCGCCATCCCCATCAACGCGCCGACGGTCAAAACGCCTGTGCCGCCAATGCCGGTTACCATGATGTTATAGGCATCACCACCCAGCGCCGGGACTTTGGGCATCGGCACCGAAGCCAGCAACTCATCAACGCCGCTCGCCTTGGTCTTGCGCGGCTCGCCGCCAAGCACCGTCACGAAAGACGGGCAGAAACCTTTCAGGCAGGAAAAGTCCTTGTTACACATGGACTGGTTGATCTTGCGCTTGCGGCCATATTCGGTTTTCTCCGGCTGAACCGCCATGCAGTTCGACTGAACGGAGCAATCACCGCAACCTTCGCAGACGCTTTTGTTAATGAACACCCGCTTGGCCGGATCTGGGAACTGGCCGCGCTTACGGCGGCGGCGCTTCTCGGCGGCGCAGGTCTGATCGTAAATAATGATCGTCGTGCCTTCGGTTTCGCGCGCTTCCTTCTGGATCGTGTCCAGCCACTTGCGGTGCAGCACCGGCACACCGTCAGGAATGCCCTTCATGTTTTTGTAATTTTCCGGGTTCTCCGAAACGATCCAGCATTTTGAAACCCCCTCGGCCATTACCTGCTGCGCCACGCGGTAAACCGGCATATCGCCGTCAACATGCTGGCCGCCGGTCATTGCCACGGCATCGTTATAAAGGATCTTGAAGGTAATATTGACCTTCGCCGCGACCGTCTGGCGGATCGCCAGCGTGCCGGAGTGGAAATAGGTCCCGTCGCCAAGATTGGCGAAAATATGCTTGGTCTTACTGAACGGCGACGCGCCGACCCACGGCACGCCTTCCCCGCCCATATGCGTGCACAGGCCGGAATCGCGTTCCATCCACTGCACCATATAGTGACAGCCAATCCCGACCATCGCAAAGCTGCCATCCGGCACCTTGGTCGAAGTATTGTGCGGGCAGCCGGAGCAGTAATAAGGCTTACGCAGCGACGGTGGCAAATAACCCTTCTCGCGCTTTTCGTAAGCATCATAAAATTCCAGCGCGTTTTCGACCTGCTCATTGTGATAAAAACGGTTCAAACGCTTGGCGATCACGTGCGTGACCATACCGACGCTATGATCGTTTTCCAGCGGCAACAAATGCTGCTGGTTTTCATCATACTTACCGACAATCACTTTAGGCCGCTTGTCCCAGTTATAGACATACTGTTTTAGCTGGTATTCGATAAATTCGCGTTTTTCTTCAACGACCAGGACCTCTTCCAGATCCTCGACCGCAGCTTTAAGGCCGACCGGCTCAATCGGCCATGTCATGCCGACCTTGTAAACGCGCAGGCCAATCTCTTTCGCGACTTCTTCGGTAATGCCCAGCTCAATCAGTGCCTGACGCACATCGCCATATGACTTGCCTGAGGTAATAATGCCAAAGCGCGGCTTCGGCGAATCCATGACAATCCGGTCAATCTTGTTTTTGCGCGCAAACGCATGGCAGGCAAACAGCTTGTAATTCTGCAAGCGCCAGTCAATATCGCGCGGCGTATCGCCCATGCGGATATGAACCCCGCCCGGCGGCGGCTGGAATTCTTCTTCTGTCGGGATCAGAATTTCATGATTTTCACGCGCCAGATCAACCGTGCCGGAAGTCTCGACTGTTTCACTAGTCACTTTCAGCGCGGTCCAGCAGCCGGAAAAACGTGACATCGCGATACCGAGCAAACCATATTCGACAAACTCGAGAAGACTTGCCGGATACAGCGTCGGGATCTGCATCGCATACAGCGCATGATCACTCTGACAAGAAAGGGTGGATGATTTACAGCCATGGTCATCCCCGACAATCGCCAGCACACCGCCTTTTGGCGCAGTACCATTAGCACTCGCATGACGCATCACATCGCCGCTGCGGTCAACACCCGGCGCCTTGCCGTACCATATGCCGAAAACGCCTTCTTTTTCAGGCTTTTCACCGGGGATCAGCCCGACCTGCTGCGTCCCCCATACGGCGGTCGCGGCGAGGTCTTCATTCACGCCGGGCAGGAATTTAACATCGAGGTCTTTGTAATATTTATTGGCGCGCGCCAGCTCACGGTCAAAAGACCCAAGCGGCGACCCGCGATAGCCGGAAATAAACCCGCCGGTATTCAGCCCCGCAGCAATATCACGGCGGCGCTGCACAATCGGAATACGGGCCAGCGCCTGCAAACCCGACATAAAGGCTGTGCCGTCTTCAAGCTCGAACTTGTCTTCAAGCTTCACGTCTTTCAATTTTGCTGCTGCCTGTCCCATATCTGTCTTTTTTCCCTGCTTTAAATTCGAGAGTAACATAGCGATTCCGCCGGGTGATTTCCATCCCCCAAGCATGTTGCAGTGCACTCACGAAAAGAACGCTTTTTAAAAGTCTACTTGCGCGCGAAACAGCAGGATACGCGGGTCGTCATTGGGCGTCACCGCGTTTTGATCGGTATCGACGAGGATATAATTCCCCATAAACCGCATATGCTTGTTCAGATACCAGTTCACGCCGAGCGTATAGTTATCTATCTCGCCGCCGGCCACATTGCCGTCAGTCACATCAACCGTACTGTAGCGTGCAGCAACCTCCCAGGCACCCCAGCCATCTGCCGCTGGATCGAAGTCTTTTTGCGGCACGATCCTGTCAAATTTCCCGCCGGAACCAACATAGGGTCTGCGCTCGCCTGTAATCGTCCATGCGGCTTGGGCATATGCGCCGCTAAAATCAAGGTCAGGATTGCCGCTATTGCGATCGACATTCACAAGAAAATACTCGCCCTGCAGCGATAACGGCCCATAGACAAAAGCACTTTCCAGCCCATACAGGTCCGCCCCGTCCGCATCGCCGAAACTCGCAGACACCGAATCCGTGGTTTGCAAAGAATTTTCCGCCGTTGTCTCAAAGTCAAAAGCATCCGTCGCCTGATCGGGCTTGCGATGCCCGGCAGCAGCGCCAATGTGCCATGTCGTCTGCTCGGTATTTAGTGGCGCCAGCGTCCCGCGCGCGCCGACATACCATGCCTCGTCGTCACTGCTGTTGCGGCTTGCATCGTCATTATATACGCCGGCGGCCAGCGACCAGTTTTCACGGCCATGATTAACAGCCAGACCGATCCTTTCACTAAGGGCAAAGGCCTGTATCGGCGCAGAACGCTCCAAAAAAGTGATGTAATTAGAGCTGGTCAACTGCTCAAGCCCGAAAAACGGCGTGACATTGCCAAGGCGAATATCGGTATTTTCAAAGCCTGTATAATGTATGTAAACGTCCTTGAGGTTTAATTGCTCGTTGGCAAAATCAAGCTCGACCTTGTAACCGAAATCCTTCGCTACCGTGCCTTTTACGCCGAGCCTGGTACGCCGGAATTTTGCGCCGTCAGGGTGATCGCGCCGGTCATCGTCAAAAAATGCATAATCAAGATGTATCCGCCCGAACGGCTGGAACGAAAAATCGCCGTAGGTGAATTTTGGCGCCGGTTTCATTTCTACTTTCACCTGTCCGGAGCCACCCTCCTTGTCCACTCCGGCAGCCGGTTCGATCAGCGCGGTACGTTCCACCGCCTCCTGCGCCTGTGCCCCGATCGCGGCAATCTGTGCTTTTTCCGAAGCCCGCTCCTGCTTCAGCTTGTCCACTTCAGCGGCCAGCATTTGCAACTGCGCCTCCAGCGCCGCGATGCGGTCGTCCCTCTCATCGGCAAAGACCGCAGGCGCCGTTAATAGCGTGCCAACAAACGCAGCCGTGAGTAAAAGCCTTCTCATTAATCCATCGCTCCCGGATCAAACACATAATGAACCGCCAGAACCAGCGCGACCGAAACCGCAAGCCCGACCATCATCTTCAGAAAGTCCTTTCCAACCAGCGGAAAGACATAGCCAAAATGGTAATCAGCCCGGTGCGCCGTTGCGATCGCCAGCTCCCGCCCGGTCAGCAAGCCGACAAAAACCCAGGTCGTTGACATTGGAATAGAGTTCATTTCCTTGAAGTAAAGCAGCAAGAAGGCATAGACAAGGTCGATAATCGTCGCCGAACGCATGAAGCGTGACCCGGTCTTTTCCAGCACAATTTCCTGTATCTTGCCGCCATGCTTGTAAAAAATGTAGGCAAGCCAGCCGCTTAAAACCAAGAACGCCATAACCAGCAAATCAAAAGGCAACTCGCGCGGCAGGAAAACGGCGATATTCGCCATATCGTGTGACAGCCACGAAAACCACAAAAAGCCGGTCGAAAGCCATTGGAATGTGCGCCAATAAGGGCGGTGCTCTTTTTTGACCGCGTTAAATTTCTCATTAATGAAATGCGCCAGCACCAGCCATGTGATGTACGCCGTTACTGCAGCAACACCGTAGCCAACGACACTTTTGACCAGCATTTTTTCCAGCACCACTGTCGAGGCAAAAACCGAGAGAACAAGAAACGTTGTCGATACCGGTATGCCCAGCCGCGTCAGCGCAACCAGTGCCAACGGCGCGGCTGCGTGATACCACTGGATTTCCACCGGCGGAATTTTATCCAGCCGCCCCCACGAAATATCACCGTCATTAAGATACCAGCCGGCGAACAACGTCCCGCCCAGAACCAGCGTCGCCGCCAGCCAGAGCCAATACCATTTGAAAACCTTGTGATTGGAAGCAATAAAAGTGCCCAGCGTCTGTACGGAATCATTCCCGATCACAGCATAGGCGGCCAGCAAGAAACCGATGGCGGCATATATCGTGTGAATATCCAAAGGTAATCTCCCTTTGTTTTGATTCATAGGATGCAGCCATTAGACGAATATTTTCCCTGAAAGACAAGCCGCAATTTTGCAGCGCAGCAAAAATAACATCAAAACAAGTTTTATAGAAAAAGCATTTGACAGAACTTAATCCCATAACTAACTTCCGCTAAACAAATACAAAAATATTTCAGGGAGTCATAGCGGTGAAAAATCCACTCAGCTATATAGGGAGCATCTTCGATCCCCAGTCGGCCATTGATGAAGGCTGGGCCTACAAGCATAAGCCGCCGACATTATCACCGGAAAAGAAAAAGCAGCTTATGGAAGCCAGCGCGATGGAATCGCCGCGCGGCGTCCTGCGCACCGCCGGCGCTGTTTTGATGCCGTACATCACAAAATCGAGCCTTCAGGAAAAAGCCAAAGCTGCCACCCTGCTCGCCATATCTCTCGGCATGACATGGTACGCCGTACAGATCACCGTTGAATTCGGCCACTGGCAAAGCGGCCTGACCAACACCGTGCAGCAGCTGTTTCAGGAAATGATGAGCAGCCGCCCCGACATGATGGCCGACCTGCTGGGCAACCTTCCTGCCTTGCAAGACGTGCTGACAGAGAATGAGCTGCTCAAAGAAATGCTGCTCAAATACCCGGACACAACCTCTATTCTCTACGACCCGCGCTTTGCCGAAATCGTTCAGCAAAACCCGGGTTTTCAGGAATTGCTGCAAAAGAACCCGACGATACAAGACGTCTTTATGGCCTTTCCCGGCATCAAGGAACAGGTTTCCGCGAACCCTGCAATTCTTGACCAGCTGAACAACTTGCAAAACGGCCTGAGCGAAAGCCTGTTTGCCAAACCAACCATTCAAGAACATCTAAAGACCTTGTGGGCGCTGAGTGGCGGCGACTTCCTGACCAAATGGGGCAGCGCGCTTACCACGACCTTTAACTCCGTGGCTTCCAGCGTAACGAATGGTGATATTTCAAATGTCGTCAGCGGCAAAGTCGGCGAAGCATGGAAAAACGCGTGGTACAGCAAAGACCTTGCGACCATCGCCCTGAAATTTACCGCGATGGCGATCGCCAGCTATAAAGCGTCCCAGTATCTTGCACTGCGCTGGCGGGCATGGACGACCGGCTATTACACGAATAAATGGACCAGCGCCAAGGCGTACTCCCGCCTTAAAAGCACCTTTAACAACGTCGATAACCCGCCGCAGCGTTTGCAGGAAGACCCTGCCAAATTCACCGCCGGCGCGGTGTCGCTTATGACCGGCGTAATGAATTCGGGGATGCAGCTTGCGTCCTTCTCCGGCATGTTGTGGGGTATGGGCTCTTTCTACGGCGTGCCCGGCGGCATGTTCTGGATCGGCGCCGGTTATGCCGGTGTCCTCACCGCCCTGACCTTTGGTGCCGGCCGTAAACTGCCTTGGATTCAGCGCCAGCAGCAGCGCCGCGAAGGCGACTTCCGGGCATCGCTCGAAAAAATGCACAATAACGCCGACCTGATCGCCCAGAACAGCAGCGAAGAGATTGAAAACGATCTGATCAAAAAGCGCTTCCGCCCGGTCATGACCAACTCCGTTCGCGAGATCGGCACACAGGTCAAGCTGATCGTCGTTGATGCGACCGCCGGCAATTTGTCGATTCCTATTCCGTGGGTCGCAGGCGCATTTGCCGTTGCCGCCGGCACGGCCTCGATGGGCACGATCCAGACGATCAACTACGCCTTTAACCGCGTAACCAGCGCGATGAGCTTCCTCGTCAACCGCTTCGAGCAGCTGTCCCAGATGAAGGCGACCGCCGATCGTATCTGCCAGTTCGATCAGGCAATCGAGGCCTCGCACTATATCGAGGAAGAAAAGCGGCAGGAAAGCCAGAAGCGCGCCGATGCGACGCCGCCGTCCAAACCGAACGCGCCATAAGGAATTCAGAACATGTCAGACATTAAAGAAAAATTCGAACAGGCCGATGACAACAATCAGGATAGCCCTTATATCCTCGTTGCCGAGAACAAGGACGGCCAAAAAGAAATCAAGATCGAAAACCTGCATGTCCGTACCCCCGGCTATCGCGGCAAGGAACTGGTAAAAAGCGTCAACCTGACCCTGAATCCCGGCAACCGCGTTATCCTGACCGGCGCGTCCGGCACCGGCAAAACCACCGTGGCGCGCGCTATCCTGAACCAGTGGGATTACGGCTCCGGCATGGTAAAAATGCCGACAGGCCTGAAAATCATGGCGATGTCGCAGCAGCCGCATTTCCCGAACACGACCTTGCGCGCGATCCTCAATATGCGGCCTGAAGACAAATGCACCTTCAAAGACCGTGAACTGCGCGAAGTCCTGCAAGCCGTTGGCCGCGACATTCTGATCCAGCACATCCCCGGCCAGCAGACCGAAATCCTGATGGATGATCTGGTCAAGATTATGACCGACATGATGCAGCCGCACAAAAACAAAGCCCTGACCGACGAGCTGACAGAAAAAATACGGACAGAGCTTTTACCGCAGCTGCGCGAGCTAACGGCACAGCAATTCGACTATGTCCAGTACGTACCGGACGCCCAGAAAGAATACCTACGCGCGGCACTGCAAGACATGTTCACGAAGACTCTGAACATGCAGGCAACGCCCGATCAAATCGCGCAACTGGCCAAGTCCATTACCAGCGACATCGACATTGCCCTTGCGCGCCCGCTTGAAGAGCATCTGGAAAAAACCTTGCCGGCAATTTCTGAAAAACAAACTGGCCGCTTTCACAAGGCCAGCTTTTGCTGGAAGGTAAAAAACAAGCTGGGCAAGCATATTGGCCGCTATATGACC
>CBDUPU010000091.1:0-8348 GCA_965369185.1 uncultured Rhodospirillales bacterium | reverse complement strand
CGGGTCAGCATCACGCCGGTAATACCGACTTTTTCGTTAAACTTCTCCGCCGTATTAACGGCGTCCTGACCGGTCATCGCATCGGCGACCAGCAGGGTTTCGACAGGGTGGGTCGCTGCCTTGACGTCGGCAACTTCCTGCATCAGCGCTTCATCGATCGACAGGCGGCCCGCCGTATCGAGGATCACCACATCAAAGCCGCCCTTGCGCGCTTCGTCCATCGCGCGGCCTGCGATCTGTACCGCATTCTGGCCTTCGATGATCGGCAGCGTATCAATGCCGGTCTGCTCACCGAGCTGCCTGAGCTGTTCCTGCGCCGCCGGACGGTGAACGTCAAGGCTGGCCATCAGGACTTTCTTGCGCTGCTTGTCGGTGAGGAATTTTGCGATTTTCGCTGTGGAGGTCGTTTTACCCGAACCTTGCAGGCCGACCATCATATATGCGCAGGGCGGGGAGGCGAAATGCAGTTTCTGGTCATCTTCATCACCGCCGAGAAGCTCGATAATCGCATCATTGACGATTTTAACGACCTGCTGCGCCGGGTTGACGCCTTTAATAACGTCCTGACCGACTGCCTGTTCTTTAACGTTGGCGACAAATTGTTTGACGACCGGCAGTGCGACATCGGCCTCGAGCAAGGCAACGCGAATCTCGCGCATTGCCTCATCGACATCGGTTTCTTTCAGTGCGCCTTTACCGCGCAACTTACTGAAAACACCGCCTAACCGATCGCTTAAATTCTCAAACATTTAAATCCTTTAGTTCATAAAGCGATTTAACCGCAGTGAGCGCTCTTAGTCGCCGACTGCGGGGTACCGCTAAGCACGACATTCCTAACAATGTCGCTGAATTGGCTGGAATTTATGGTGTTCCGCCAGCTATGTCAAGAAAAACGCTGTTATTTTTACTTACGGCGCCGGCGGCAGAATTTTTACGGACTGGCCGCGCAGGTCGGTATGCACTGCCTTGTTCAGGCATTTTCCCGGGCTGCATTTATCATTTTCATAGATTTCTCGCACGCAAAGCTCTGCATAGAGCACCGCACGGCGCACCGTGTCGTCTGTAATATCAACGGGGCCGACCGCTTTGATCGAACCATCCATCTCTTTGCTTGGCATCAAAATGCGGTCGACGCTCATTCTGCCATTTTCATCGCAAGAGCCATACATGCCAAAGATCAGGGCGCTGGCCTTATTGGAAAAGTCCAGTTCATTTTGACGGATGACCAGAGCAAATCCGCGCTTGCCATGCGGCAGGTCATACTCTGCAAACGCAATGAAATCAGGGCGTTTGACGATTTTTTCTTCTTCGTCATCATCGTAACCGTCAGCGGCCTTTTCTTCCTCTGCCGGAGCGTTTGCGTTCTCGTCTTCTTGTGCAGGATAGAAGATGCTGCCGGAGCTGTTCTTGTCCGTAACGTTATTTTTCCAGCCCAGCCGGTCCAGATAAGCCAGGACGAGGTTATCTGTACCCGGGGCAGGCTCAAATCTTTTGTGGTTAAGCCCAAGACGCTGCACAAGCTCGTCTTTGCTGATTTCTACAGATGCCGGTTCGTCGCTATTATTAAAAATCCAATTGAGCATTTTAAAACTTTCCCTGTTAAAAATATTCTTGGGAATAGCTTATTCCCTTTTTTGCGACAAGCAAGGGGTTTTGCGTTCAGAACGCTTGCGAAGCGGGGGCGTATAATTTAACTGTACCGGTATATGACAGGTCGCTATGGCTTTTGAGGCAAGGGAAACATGCAAACTTTATCTTTTCAAAAAATGCACGGGCTCGGAAATGATTTTGTCGTCCTCAGGGCGCCGAAAGATACGTTTTCGCCAGAGGCCGTGCGCCGGATAGCCAACCGCCGTACCGGCATCGGTTGCGACCAGCTTCTTGTTATCGAGCCGGCGCAGGACGAGCGCGCCGACCTGTTTATGCGTATCTATAATCCCGACGGTTCCGAAGCGCAGGCCTGCGGGAACGGTACGCGGTGCGTCGCCCGGCTGTGGATGGATGAAAACGATAAAGACAGCTGTATTGTCCAGACGGTTGCCGGTTTGCTGGCGTGCAAGCGCGCCGCCGATAATATGGTGCAGGTTGATATGGGGGCGCCGCGCCTGAAATGGCAGGATATCCCGCTGGCCGAGGAGCGTGACACGCTGCATCTCGGCGTGATGAGCGGCGAGCTTAACGATCCTGTCGCCGTTAATGTCGGCAACCCGCATACAATTTTCTTTGTCGAAGATGTCGAGCGGGTCAATGTTGCTAATCTCGGCGCGCAGGTGGAGCGCCACGTCTTGTTCCCGGAGCGAACCAACGTCGAGTTCGCGCAGGTGCTTGCTTCTGATAAAATTCGCGTTCGCGTCTGGGAAAGGGGCACCGGTCTGACGCAGGCTTGCGGCTCCGGTGCTTGCGCCACCATAGTGGCCGCGGTCAAACGCGGCCTCAGCGCCCGCAAGGCAGAAATTGTGCTTGATGGCGGCTCGCTCTATCTGGAGTTCCGCGCATCAGACGATCATATTCTTATGACAGGCCCCGCAGCCTACGTCTTTACCGGCAGCATGCAGGTGTGAGCGTAGAAAGCCTTGCAAACTCGTTTGACACCGCGAAGCGGTTATGTAATAGAAAAATGAAGAGAATATGAAAAACGAAGGCGAGGTCACTAAAATGCAGGAAAATACACCGAATAATCACGAAAATGCTCATAACGTAATGTCAGAAACCATGAAGCGTGTATTTGCGGAAAGCGTACAAGGTACAGCTACGTTGTTCGCGCTGGATACAGAAGACCTCAGAAATGCCTATGAATCCAAACCCGAAAGCCTGAACGCTATTTTTAATTCTGCCAGCACGGCGAAATCTGACCGTAACAAATGGGTCGGCTGGTCTGTGGCATGGACCATTATTATGTGGCCGATTGCGCTTTACACCGGTTTTAAAGCGCTCGAAAGTCACAATTCTTTGGGGGATATAAAAGATCAGGTGGTGCGTGAGATAGATCGCGCCAATACCCGCAAGGAGTTCACGGAAAAGAACGACAAAGCAGCGCCACCGTCTAAAGGGCCGCGCAACTTTGGTCCGCGCAACGACGTTTAGCCGCTCTGCAATTATTCCGTAATATTATTCTTAAGCCCCGAACTTCAGTGCATGCGTCAGGCCTTCCTTGGCCTGATGCAGGACTTCTTCGCCGCGTGTGATGACGCGCCGCCGCCATACGGCATCGTCCGGCGCAAATGCCTTGCGCATATGGTCTGCGGCACGGTCACCAAGTTCGCCGGCCTTGCCGTTCGCATGAACCCAGTTATCAAATGCCAATGCTTTCAAAACGCTGAGCGGCGATAATGTGCCGAATTCAAGCGTAACACTGGTCGCGCTACGGTTTTGCGCCGCCTCGTTAAAGGTGTCTTTGAAAGACTGCTCGATAAAGCCTGACAACTTCGCTGATACGGAAGATCCGTCCTCTGTAGAGCGGACATCGCCGAACCATTGGTTCGCCCGCGCAACAGACGGGCTGGATGGCGCTTCGCTGGTAATCAGTTCGCCGTGGCCGTATGCGCCAAGACCGGTATGAATATCGACATGCACGACATGTTCTGCCTTTTCCGTCCAGCGGGAAAGGATGTCGCGCCAGACCGTGTTGGACCACGCCTCTTTGTCGCCGCCGTAAAACAGCCCGTCCGGGCGGCTGTACTGGCCTTGCGAAAGCGCTTGTTGCAGGTCACGCATACCGTGTTTCAGGATCATGCTGCCAATCGACATAAGCGGCCAGCGCCAGTTATTTTCCGGCAGCAGCAGCGTTTGCAGCTTATCGTTCAGCGGGTGGTCCGCCGGGGGCGCTTTGTCCCAGTTGATAAAATTGCGGTTCAGATCGATATTGTCTTCATTAACGCGCCGCTGGTGGGCATAGCCATGAGGATTAAGCGCATGGACGCACACAACGGCCATTTCCGGCGGCAGGTCGGACAGGAAATTCTGTGACAGCGCCCGGTTCTGGATTGCCGAGCCCGCAAAGCCCTCTATCCCGTGCAGACCGGAGGAAACTATCAAGACGCCGCGCGCATCTTCCGGGCCGCGCCAGGCGATATCAGTTGCGAGCGTGCCGCCGTCCGGGGCGGTCAGTGGATGCGTATAGCTGTCGTGGCGGATATCGCCCTGCAGGCGAATCTGGTTAAGGATACGGCTGCGCGCCTCGGCGTAGTTGCGGCTGAAATGACGGGACAGATCTTTCTTTTTCATGGCGCTGCCTTTCTGTTTTTATAGCGCCGGGAAATTAGTCCCAAAGTGATTCTTTTGTCAAATTTATTTACGTAAGTCTGTTTCTTTTTGACGTTACAGGCCAATTTCTATAGGTAGATCTCATGGAAAATGATAAGAAACCCGAAATCCTCAGCTTTGGACCCGGCAATGGCCCGCATCTGGTTGTGACCGGTGCTGTACACGGAAATGAAACTTGCGGGCCCGCGGCGATCAGCCGTGCGCTGCAGTGCCTCAAAGATGGACGTATCGAGATTACGCACGGGACGGTGATGTTCGTTCCCGTGGCAAATCCGCGCGCCTATCAGCAAGGGGTACGCTTTGTCGAGCGTAACCTGAACCGCATGATGTTCCCGAAGGACAAGCCGCTTCATTATGAGGACCACCTTGATAACGTTCTTTGCCCGCTGCTTGATCAGGCCGATGTGCTGCTTGATTTGCACTCCTTTAATGCTGAAGGCGAGGCGTTTGTTTTTCTGGGGCCACCGAAAAAAGCCGATGCCGAATATGCAAGGGCGCTGGGAGTGCGCAACTTCATGCATGGCTTTGCCGAAAGTTACGCCGCGAGCAAGCCAGCAAGTCAGGATCCTGTTGATCCGCGCGCATCGCAAGGGACAACGGAATATGCCCGCCTGAATGGCGCAATGGCTGTGACGCTTGAATGCGGCAGTCATAAAGACCCCGAAGCCGTCGAAGTCGGGTTTCAGGCTATTTTAAATGCGCTCGAATATCATGGCCTTGCCGATATTGCGCCTGACCTGTTTGATCCCCGTCCGGTTTCAAAGGGGGGTGCGCGCGCCGTCCGTCTTACTGAAGTCTTCTATAAAACGGAAGAGGGGCGCTTTGCCAAACCATGGGTGAATATGAGCGCGGTCAAAAAGGGCGAGCTGCTGGCGACCTTTAACAGCGGCGCAACAATTATCGCGCCGGATGACGGGTTTATCGTAATGCCCAAAGAAGATGAAAAAGTTGGTCTGGAATGGTTCCACTTTGGCGTGGTATCAGACTATTTCAAAAAACTTGGTATGTAGCCAGCTTAGCGGAAAAAATCCTTGTGCGCTTTCCAGTCCACTTTGGGAAGCCCGGTTTTTTCGTCAACCGCGTTACCGCAGGCATCTTTTTCCGTTTTTTGCGTTTTTGTATCTGGCTGCTCTTGCTGCGGGTCCTGGCTAAGAGCTCGTGCAAATCTCTCATACAGTTTTTGTTGTTTTGTATCTGTATTTGCGCGGGAGCCTGCTTCTTTGCGCAGTGTTTGCAAGGCCCTGTTTGCACGCCGCGTAACATCGGCGTGGTTATCCATTATGCGCTCGAACTCATCGCTGCTGATGTCGCCGGCTTGTAACGCATCAAAGCCTTCCTGAACACTGCGTTCTGCGTCGGTGTATTCGCGCGCTAGCCTGTCGTACCTGTCCGCCATATCTTCACTGTTTGATGGGTCTGACATTTGTGCCGCATGTTTGAAATCGTTCATAATATCCTCTTTAATTTTTGCGTATCGTAGGGCGCTTTATCTTGTTATGTCAACTTTGTCGCGCTATTTCTTTGACGGAATTCTGCAAAATATGTACAAAACGTCGGGCGCTGATAAGAACCATATTCCCGATAAAGGGCTTGATTTAGCAAATGAGCACAGAAAAAGAACCAGAGCTGGTCACTTTTGGCTGCCGTCTCAATACCTATGAGTCGGAAGTCATGCGCAATCATGCCAAGGATGCGGGTCTGGAAAATGCGATTATCTTCAATACCTGCGCTGTGACCAAAGAGGCAGAGCGGCAGGCGCGGCAGGCAATCCGTCGGGCGCGGCGTGAAAACCCGAACGCGAAGATCATCGTGACCGGCTGCGCTGCCCAGATTGATCCTGACGGTTTTGCCTCTATGCCGGAAATTGACCGGATTATCGGCAATGATCTCAAATTACAGGCCGAAACCTGGGGGGCGCCCGGTGCCGAAAAAGTGCAGGTGAACGACATTATGTCGGTCAAGGAAACCGCCAGCCACCTTATCGAGGGCTTTGAGGGCAGGGCGCGCGCTTTTGTTCAGGTGCAAAATGGCTGTGATCACCGCTGCACTTTCTGCATCATTCCTTCCGGGCGCGGTAATTCGCGCTCCGTGGCGATTGGCGAAATTACCGATCAGGTGCGTAAGCTGGTTGCCTCAGGCTATAACGAGATCGTCTTTACCGGCGTTGATGTGACTTCCTATGGTGCTGATCTGCCGGGGCAGCCGTCGCTGGGGCAGATGATCCGCCGTGTGCTTGCGCTGGTACCTGAATTGCCGCGTTTGCGCCTGTCTTCGCTCGATCCCGTTGAAATAGATGACGACCTCTGGCGTCTGATCGCCGAGGAGCCGCGTCTGATGCCGCATTTGCATCTGTCTTTGCAGGCGGGTGATGACATGATCCTCAAGCGTATGAAGCGCCGCCACCTGCGTCAGGACGTTATCGATGTCTGTGCACGTGCCCGTTCTTATCGACCAGATATGGTTTTTGGTGCGGACATTATCGCCGGTTTTCCAACCGAAACCGAAGAAATGTTCTCTAACACACTGAAAATAGTGGAAGAATGTGACCTAACCTTCTTGCACGTCTTCCCGTATTCTGCCCGCCCGGGGACGCCTGCTGCGCGTATGCCGCAAGTTCCGGGTAATCTTCGCAAAGAGCGCGCCGCGCGCCTGCGTGAGGCCGGGGAGCGGCAAATGGAAAGCTTCTTAAGTTTTCATCTAAACAAAGATCGACAAGTCATTGTTGAAAAAGATAATATTGGTAGAACAGAGCATTTTGCGCCGGTGCGCCTGAACGAAGATGCCGAAGCCGGTACGCTGCGGAACGTTCATATTACCGGCATGGCTGACGGTATGCTCGAAGGGACGCTTCTTTAATGGCAGATGCAAAGCCTGAAGATATTCGCCGCTATGATGAGGATTTCAGCTATATGCGTGAAGCGCTCTCTCTGGCGGAACAAGGGCTTGGCCGTGTTGCCCCGAACCCGTCCGTAGGGTGCGTTGTTGTTAAAGGCGGGCGCATTGTCGGCAAAGCGCGCAGCGCCGATGGCGGTCGTCCTCACGCAGAAACACAGGCTCTTGCGATGGCCGGTGAGCAGGCAAGTAACGCGACCGTTTACGCAACGCTGGAGCCCTGCGGTAATGTGGGCAAGACCGGGCCGTGTGTGGATGCTTTGATTGCCGCCGGTGTCGCCCGCGTTGTCATCGCCTGCCGCGACCCGTTTCAGCGGGACAATCGCTGCATCCAGCGGCTCGAAGCAGCCGGTATCGCGGTAACGCTGGGGGTTTGTGAAGAACAGGCGCTTGATCTTAACGAGGGCTTTTTTAAAGTGCTCTCGTTTTATCGCCGGCAGTTTAGATGTTTTGTAAAGTGCTCTCTGATAACCGTCCGCTGGTCACGGTCAAAATCGCGACTTCGCTCGATGGCAGGATCGCGACCGCGACCGGGGCAAGCAAGTGGATTACCGGAGAGCAATCCCGCGCCAAAGTCCACGAATACCGCGCTGCGCATGATGCGGTATTGGCCGGTGTCGGCACTGTGCAGGCTGATGACCCGCTTCTCAATGTCCGGCTGCCGGAGCATGATTTTCAGCCGCAGCGTATTATCATCGACCCGTCCTTGAAAACCGCGCCTGACAGCAAGCTGATGGCTTCCGTGCGGGATCAGAATGTCTGGCTGTTGCACGGCGAACAGGCATCGCCCGAGCGCCGGAAAATGCTTGCTGATAAAGGCGCGCGCCTGCTTCCGCTCGGTATGGACGGGCAGGGTGCTTTTGCCGCGCAGGACATTCTGCGCGCTCTTGCCGAAGCCGGCATTACCCGTCTGTTCGTTGAGGGCGGCGGCGTGACCATTGGCCATTTGCTAAAGGCGCGTATGGTAGATCGCTTGCTTTGGTTCCGCGCGCCGAAACTGATTGGCGGCGACGGCGTGCCGGCGTTTGCGGCGCTCGATGTCACCGCGATAGAAGACGCTTTAGAGCTGACGCTCGAACAGCAATCACGGATAGGCGAAGATTTGCTGGAAATCTGGAAATTTAAAAGGTAGGTTACCGCCCATGTTTACAGGCATTATCACGGATGTGGGGCGGGTACGCTCGATCCAAACC
>CBDUPU010000090.1:0-8354 GCA_965369185.1 uncultured Rhodospirillales bacterium | reverse complement strand
ATATCGTCACCCCGGACTAGATCCGGGGTTTGTGCCAATCCCGTATGCGGCGGCAAAAATCCCGGATAACGCATAAGCGTTTCCGGGATGACGGGTTGGGGATTGTCATTCTTCCGTAGAAACAGCAAAGCGGGCTACCACAGGATAATGATCAGACCCCATTGCCGGACCTCTTTTTTTCTCTATGAGGTGAATATTCCCTTTTGATAGGACATGGTCGATAGGGATTTGAAAAAGAGGGATTAGAAAATGTGAAGGCCAGGTTGCGGGCGGAAATGGAGAGCTTATTTCATATTTAAGTCCGCTCAATTCTAGGAGTTTTGCAAAGTAAGGTGAGTAGGGCGTGATATTCCAATCACCGGCCATAATAATTGCGGATGCTTTATCGCTACTGATGGCATTGGCCGTGGCATACATATCATTATTTCTCTGTGCAATAAGATCGGCGCTGGTTGGTGGTGGCGGATGAACAGCGTAAATGGAAACATCCTTCCCATCAGGGAGTTGAAGAACGACATTTACAGCAAAATTATAAAACGCATATCGTTTGAGCGGTATTTTTCGCGTATTGGCGAAGGGGTGCTTACTCATTACTATCATGCCGAACGCATCTTTGCGGGGTTCGTGTATCTGGTACGGGTATTTTTCTTTAAGGTCTTTTGATGCTTTTACGTGACTGGCTCGTGCTTCCAGCAAAACAATGACATCAAAATTGTTCTCTCTTACCCAATCGATAAATGGTGCATGGTTCTCAAGATTGTAGCGGCGGTTATAGGAAGCAATTGAAAAATCGGTACTTTGTGCCTGGTCGTTGCTGACCCAGTCAGTCTTGACATAGATTTCAGCAATGCAAAGAAAACAGATTGCAAATGCGAGGAAAGCAAATCGTAGATTTCTGCAATAAAGAAGCGCTATTCCGATTAAAAAGCCCCCGATAGCGTATTGGAAGACAAAATGGCTAAAAAGATCAAAGATAAAAGAGAAGTTGGCAAATAATGAAAGTGTGTAGCTAATGGCTAGTAGGCCAAGCAACCAAAGCGCATTTTCTTCTAGCTGTTTTCGAAAATAATTTTTGGAATTTTTCTTCATCCTATAATTGTATCAGCTGCGCTAAAGAAAAACACCCGCCGTTTGAGGGGCGGGTGTTTATGAAGCAAAACTTTGTTTTGATTTTAGGCGCTGGCAGCGGCCTTTTGTTTGGCTTTTTCCATTTCCGGGTCGCGCAGGACGTAGCCACGGCCCCAGACGGTTTCGATATAGTTATCGCCGCCGGCTGCAGTCTGGATTTTTTTGCGCAGCTTGCAGATGAAAACGTCGATGATTTTGACTTCCGGCTCGTCCATGCCGCCATACAGATGGTTCAGGAACATTTCCTTGGTCAGGGTCGTGCCCTTGCGCAAGGACAGCAATTCGAGAATGCCGTATTCCTTGCCGGTGAGATGCAGCGGCCGTCCGGCAACTTCAACGGTGCGGGTGTCAAGGTTGACTTTGACCTTGCCGGTAATGATCTCGCTCTGGGCGTGGCCTTGAGAGCGGCGGACAATGGCCTGGATGCGGGCGACCAGTTCACGCTTGTCAAAAGGCTTGGTCAGATAGTCGTCGGCTCCAAAGCCGAGACCTTTAATTTTGTTATCGAGTTCGGAAAGACCGGAGAGAATCAGGATCGGGGTTTCGACTTTGGCAGCGCGCAGGCGCTTCAGCACTTCGTAACCGTCCATGTCCGGCAGCATCAGATCGAGAATAATAATATCGTAATCATAAATTTTACCAATTTCGAGGCCGTCCTCGCCAAGATCGGTAGTATCCACAATATAACCTTCTGACTTGAGCATCAGCTCGATGCTTTTGGCTGTGGACGTATCGTCTTCTACCAATAGAACCCGCATAATCTAAATCCTTGAATAGTTGAGTTGAAGAACTTGAGAAGTATAGTTCCCTGTTAAACTTTATTAACTTATTTTAACAAAGATTAACATCTTTAACAAATTTATTTTTCCGGACAGCGAGGCGGTGCGGCGCAGCAATTTTGGCTGCTGTGATACCTCTTTTTACAAGGAAAACGAGCGGCAACCGAAGTTACCGCCCGTTTGGGTGCGTGGGTGGTGGGGTGACTGTTTAACGTGCCCGGTCGTCCATTGTGCCTTCCATTGTATTTTGCAAGCGATCTTGCATTTGGCCGGGTGGGCGGGGCTGGCCGGCTTCTTCCATAGCCATGCTCAGCCGGTTAACTGTTGGCGCATCAAGCTGCCCGGTGCGTTGCAGTGCGTAATCGGACTGGAACGATTGCAGGGCGCGGGCCGTTTTTGGCCCCCATAGACCGTCGATGCGGGCTTTATAATAACCGTGATTTTCAAGGACGCTCTGCACATCACGCACTTCGGCGTTGCTGAGCTCTTGCGGCGTCAGGATCTGGTCATTATCGGCGCGCAACTTTTTCTGCAGCGGCGTTTCCGGCACTGCGGCTTCGGCACGCTTATCCATGTCCTTGTGCATCTCTTTATCTGTTTCGGCTTTCATCTCCGGAGAATGCGCCTGGTCTTTCTCCATGCTCATTTCGCTTTTAATGTCGCTCTCGATTTCGCTTTTGGCCTCGGATCCCATAGCTGCATCTTTATGCATCCCGGCATCACCGGATTTTTCGGCTTGTTCGCCGGACAGCATATCCGAAGCAGTTCTGTCGATGGCGCTTTTAATGTCGCCCGTGGTCAGCGTGCCGCTCGGGTCTGACATACCGGACGCAAATGCGCCGGCTGCCGGCATGGCCAAAGCGGTCGCAAGAAGTAGCGTATAGAAGTGGCGTTTCATGAATTTCCCTCCATTAATTGCCTTTTGTCCCCCCGATAACGAACGCAAGGTATAAAAGTTTCAAAAAAAGTGAGAAAAAATGAAAAGCTAGCGGGATCGCTTGCGGTAGGGCGCCGTTTTGATAAGGTCAGTCTTTTGCGATGACCCGGTTGCGACCTTGTTCTTTGGCTTCGTAAAGGCCGGTGTCGGCACGGCTGAGCAATTCGTCGATGCTTTCGTCACTGACCTGCCCCGGCCCGGTAAAGCCGATACTGATTGTATAATGAAGCTCGGCCGTTTCACCGTCGGCATTTTTGTAAGGGCAGGGGCTGGCGGCGACAGTATCGCACAGGCGCTTTAAAATTGTATATGCGCCTTTGCGGTCGATGCGCGGCAATACGATTGCAAATTCCTCACCGCCGATCCGGCCGGTAATATCGCCTGCACGAAATGCGTTTTTCAGGATTTCGGCAAAATGCCGCAATACCGTATCGCCGACATCATGGCCGTAAGTGTCATTGACCTGTTTGAAGTGATCAAGGTCCAGCAGCGCCACAGATACAGGTGTGCCGTCTCGCTTGGCTTTTTTAAGCTCTATCTCTGCGCGGTTCATAAAGGCGCGGCGATTGTTCAGGCCGGTCAGCGAATCTTCCAGCGCGTGACGTTGCAGTACCCTGTGATATTCCTTGATCTTGCGGATAAGCGGGTTGAAAATTAAAAACGCTTCGAGCGTGAGGACAACCAGAATAAACACAGCGGCAGCAAGCTGGATGCTATAAAAACGCGCCAGCTTTTCAAGCGTCTCGGCCTGGTAATATTCCAGTGCCGCATCCATGGCGGGGCGAAGTACGCTGGACGACAAATAGGATAGCTTGTCTATGATCTCTTTCCGCTCTTCTGATTTGTCGTCAGCTTTAAATTCTGAGAACTTGTCGATCAGGCCGTGAAAGTTTTTGAAGTTATCATCCAGGCTGAAAGGCGGTTTATGATAAACGCGGTAAAGAGCCGGACTGGCATGCCCCGTCAGCGGTTTCTTCTCATCGATTGTGTCGAGGAGATATTCGTGGTTTTTGTCCAACTCCCACAATGTTTGCATCATAAAATCATAGTCGAGCCCTTCGCCCATCCTGAAATAGTTCGTGGCATATAGCATGATTTGCTGCATCAGGGTGCGTTGTCGGCCAATGTGATAGGCAATCTCGGCGCTTTCTTTTTGCTCTTCGGTAATGTGGGCAGTAACGATATGGCTGCTGATCGTCAGAAAGGCGATTAGGCCCAGCGCCAGTATGTATGCTCTTCTAAGGGCCTTGGTCGGATCGTTGCCCGGATTGACAAAAAGCTGCTTCCACCAACTTGTGGCGGAATTCCCTTTTCTTTCTCTGTTATTCCCCTTAGCCATAATCAAATTATTTTAGAACAAGAGACTGAATAAAAATTTAAGAATATCAGCTCCCTAAGCTCACCGTAATTGTGTTAAAATATTAGAGAAGTTCTAGCCTAGCCGTTGTACCACAGAAAGAATTAATGGATCGTTTAGCTGAACAGGCAGAAGCAGCCATTTCCTTGCTCCCCGACTATGAAGTCTTTGGCCGGGTGACAAAGGTATTGGGGCTGCTCGTTGAGATTGCCGGCTTTGGCACCGACCTGACGATTGGAGCGCAGGTGAATCTGAAACCGTCATCCGAAGAGACTATTCCATGCGAAGTCGTCGGTTTTAAGGAAGGCCATGCCTTATTGATGCCGTTTGGCACGCTTGAAGGTATCTCGCTGGGCTGCCCGGCGGTGATCCAGCGCAGCAAGCCCGTCATTATGCCGGATGAACGTTGGCTGGGCCGCGTTATTAACGGGCTGGGACAGCCGATTGACGGTAAAGGGCCGTTGCCGCAGGGCGGTCACCCGGTCGCGTTGCGTAATGCCCCTCCGCCCGCGCATAGCCGCCAGCGTATGGGCTCGCAGCTTGATCTTGGCGTGCGCGCCGTCAATACGTTCCTTGCCACCTGTCAGGGGCAACGGATGGGTATCTTCGCTGGTTCCGGCGTTGGTAAGTCGGTGCTGCTGTCCATGATGGCGCGCTATACCGAGGCCGATATCGCCGTGATCGGTCTGGTCGGCGAACGTGGCCGCGAAGTGCAGGAATTTCTCGAAGACGATCTTGGCCCCGAAGGGCTCAAGAAATCCGTCGTTGTCGTAGCGACCGGCGATGAACCGGCGCTGATGCGCAGGCAGGCGGCCTATGTCACGCTCGCTACAGCAGAATATTTCCGCGATCAGGGCAAGAATGTGCTGTGCCTGATGGATTCCGTGACCCGCTTTGCCATGGCGCAGCGCGAGATCGGCCTGTCCGCAGGTGAGCCGCCAACATCCAAAGGCTATCCGCCGACCACTTTCGGCGAACTGGCAAGGCTGTTGGAACGTGCCGGGCCGGGCGCGCCGGGCAAAGGCTCGATCACAGGCCTGTTTGCCGTGCTGGTCGAGGGCGATGATACGAATGAACCGGTTTCCGATGCTGTGCGCGGGATTGTCGATGGCCATATTGTGATGGAACGCGCCATTGCCGACCGTGGCCGTTATCCGGCGATCAATGTTCTAAAATCGGTTTCGCGCTCCATGCCGCGTGCGATTAGCGAGCAGCGCAATCTGATCCTGCGCCGCGCCAAACAGATTGTCACGACTTACGAGGACATGGCCGAGCTGATCCGTCTTGGCGCCTACCGCAAGGGCAGCGACCCGAAAGTCGATGAAGCGATCCAGCTTTACCCGAAGATAGAAGAGTTCCTCGCCCAGCATAAGGACGAAAATACCCCGATTGATGAAGGTTTCGCTAAACTTGCCGCAATAATCGGCATGGTTGACGATCCCGGCAGCAACTTGACGGGTGGCTAGGATGGCCGATCTCAACCCGTTAATCCGTTATCGCAAGCACGCTGTTGATGAAAAGCAGCGCGTTCTGTCCGATTTTTATCGGAAAGCCGAAGAGTTGCAGGCGAGCAGGCAGGCGGTGCTGGATGAGATGGAACGGGAAAAGAAGTTGGCGCAGGAAGACGGCTCCCTTGATGCAAATGCTTTTTTAGGCCGTTACCTTGAAGGCGCTAAAAGCAAGATTGCGGCGCTTGATAAAGAAATTCGCCAGATGGAAACCCGCATCCTGATCGCGCAGGAAGACATTCGCAACGCCTTTGCCGAAATGAAAAAAGTCGAGATTACCCAAAAACAGCGTCAGGATCGTGACAAGGCCGCCGCCGAGCAAAAAGAAACGCAGGAGCTTGATGACATCGCGATCGAACAGTACCGCCGTAAGCTAGATGAAGATTAGCGCTTCGGCATTTCCGGCTTGATAAATTGTTCCGGTTTGTTTTGAAACGACAGCTCCCCGACCATATTTGTTTGCTCCATCGCTTTAATATACAGCCCGCGCATATGTTTTTGCATCGGCGCGCTGAGAGGGCCATTGGTGCGAACGATCAGATCAAGGCGCGCTTTTGTACCTTCCTGTGCGCGGTGTAGCCCGTCAAGCTGCAGGTCGCCAAGCCGGTTCAGGTTTATATCAAAGATAAAACGTGTCCCGCGGCGCTTGTCTTGTTCTTTGTCGGTATCCTCGCGCTCGTCATGACGGTAATAAAGCATGATTTTATGCGCTTGCCCGTCCCACATCATCGGCAGCGCGGTCGCGCGCCACTCGCCGGATGGCTGGGTCGATGTGCGCTGCAGTCCGGCAGCATCGCGCTCCAGCCTGTTGATCAAATCGCCTTTACCGACGCGGCGCAGCGTCTCGACAGTTTTGTCGCCAAGCCAGCCGGAAATATCACCAGAACGCACGGCGGCAAGAAAGAAAAGCGCTGCCATCGGCATACGGGCCGGCGCTGCCGGATTAGGGGTGGTGCTGGCAAGAACTTGTGCGGCTTGCGGAGCGGCCTGCTGTAATGTCTGGGTCAGTTCCTCCAGCGCCGGCCAGCCAAAGCCGGAGAAAAACTCGAACGGTACAAAAGGGGCGAGCGCCGCAGGTAGTGTTCCTCCCTGTATGGTCGGCGCTTTACCGGCCTGCGGCATAATCTGTACCTGCGTGCCGGGCGGCAGGTTGGTAGCAGGGAACTGCATGACAAAATTCTGCGGTGTTTCCTGCCCGAAACCATAAAAAGACAGCACCGGTAATTGTTGCGCCGTCATGCCGGTCACTTCGCCTATCATGCTTCCTGCAGGGCCTTGCGGTAGGGCGGCGTTGATGGTGGCGTTGATAACAGGTGTCGTGCCGGTCTTGTCCACACTCGTCAGCCGGATGGACGCCGTGCCGATATTCTGGATGCTGACATCAAAAAAGCTGTTCTTTGGAATGGCGGTTTGCAGAGAAAAATTCCCCGCCGGGTCCGGTGCCGTAAATAAGGTGCCTTGTCCCATTGTGCCAAGCGGTTGTGTTATGCCTTTTGGCGTCGGCAAGCTGAGACTGTTTTCGTTATCGGTAAAAAACGAGGCGGTTTGCGGCAGGATTGTCAAAGGCGGCGCGTTGATCGTAAACGGTTTGGCTGCGTCCGGCTGGTTGGCATGCAGTACATATTGCAGTAGCTGCTGCACCGGCGTTCGAGCGGCAAGCGGTAAGGTTTCCAGCCGCTCCAGTGGCAGCGGCGCCGCGGTTGCCTGTGTCAGGACGGGCAGCGGGCGCGGCAGGTTTTCGGATAACAGCGCATGTTCGCTGCGGGGCAGGGTCAGCGCTTTGCTTATCTGGGCAAAAGCCTCTTTCGGCGCATTGATTTGCGGCAGCTCGGGCAGGGGAGTCAGTAGCGTGCGTAGCAGCGTCGCCTGCGGCTGAACTATTTCCTTTGCCTGTTCTACGCTTAACGGCAGCAGGCGGATAAGATCACCTTCACGCAGCGGGATTTGCGCGCGCTGCTCTGGCGGCAAACTATCCAGATGCCGGGTCAGGTCTTCAGCGGTGCGAATGTCCAGACGTGGATTTTGCGCGGGTGCCGGACGCGTTTCGGCAGCTGGAGCGGTCTGTTGTTGTGTTGATGGCGGCGTTGCTGGTTTTTCCGCTGCTTTGTCTGCAGGAGCTTGTTCCGGAGCTGGGCGCACGATTGCCTGTTTTGGCAGCGATCCGGCGGGATTTCCGGGCGGTAAATCTATCTCGACTTTTGTGCCGGGCGGCAGACGGTCGCGTCCGCGCAATTCGACCCTGATTTCGCCTTTGTCGGTTTTTATAGAGGTTGTGCCGTCCCGGTTGTGGCGAACAATCTCGCCTTCCATTCGCTGCCGTACTTTGGCGGCTTTCAGTTCACCGCGCAGTTCAATGATTTTCGCTTTAAGCTCGAACATGCTTTGCGGATAGGCTCTGTCGCCTGTCCGCGGTCCTGGCGGCAATCCTGAAAAGCCCGACTCGCTCATGGTAATATTAAACCATAGCAATAGTACTTATGACAGGGGATAGCGTAAGAGTACGCAAAGAGCACAGTGGGCGCGGCGTGATAAATCAGGCTTCGGCCTTGGCGCGCTGGGCGATGGTCAGTTCCTTGGCGACATAGCGGGCGATGTCTTCGACATCTTCGGCCGCGTCTGTATTGGGCGAACGGATCAGGATCGGC
>CBDUPU010000089.1:0-8378 GCA_965369185.1 uncultured Rhodospirillales bacterium | reverse complement strand
ACGCCCACCCAGCCATAATAACGCCATACACACCCATAGACGAAACCGCGAACAGATAAAGAATGCCGACATTAATATCGGCAAGCACCATCTGGTAATCGACGGGAATAACCGCCCATGCAATCAGCGCCAGCACAAACAGCAGGATCGGTGCCAGCAAAAACACCGGACGGTTTGCAGAAGACGGGATAATCGTTTCCTTTGACAGCAGCTTTATACCATCGGCAATCGGCTGCAAAAGGCCAAACGGGCCAACCGTCATAGGCCCCTGACGGCGCTGCATGGCACCGAGCACCTTACGCTCGAAATATGTCAGATACGCCACCCCGAACAAGATGCCACCGACGAGGACGCCGATCTGCATCAGGATAATGGCTAAAGGCCAGATATAAGCGCTCCAGAGTTCGACCATCAGGCTGCCTTGTCTTCTTTTTCTTGGTTATCTGCAATAAACTGTGACAGGTCGGGCTTGAAATAATCCGGCCCTTTCAGAACCTTGCCATCGCTCTCGCGGCGCACCGGCTTGCCGTCAGCACCGAGCTTGGACATGTTCGAGCGGTGGACTTCATCAAAAGCCGCGTCTTTGACATGCTGCAAACCGAACGACAAATAAGCACCATCCAGCACATATTGCAGATCCGTCAAAGCGTCGAGCACCTCAACCACATCACCGGCATCCAGTGCTTCCTGCAGCTCTTCAAGCTCTTCAGCCAAAAGATTGATCCGCAAGCGGTTGGTTTTTTCATCGCTGATATGCGGCGCATTCTTAACCGGCAAGTCAAACGACTCATGAAATTCCTGAACACATTTAATGGTATCGGTCATTATTCGGCTGCCTCCGCATGCACTGCAAGAGAAGCGTTGCCATTGGCAAATGCTTCCGAGCACTCGGCCATCACATAAGAAGCCCTTGCAATACAGTTAGTTAGATAAAAATCTTCTATCGGCGACTTAAAGTCTTCCTTTAAAACCTTGCCTTTTACGCCAAACTTCTTCCAGGAAGACGGCAAGACAACGTCAAGTTCGCCAAAATGCGGCCACTCGCGCACTATGCGGTCGCGGAGTTGCAGCAAGCTATCATACGGAAGCGGCTTTGCCGAATACCCCGACAGCGCCCGCAAAATCTTCCAATCTTCACGCGCCTCACCCGGCGGGAAGGCTGCCCGCTTGGCCTGCTGTACGCGTCCTTCCGTGTTGACGTACAGAGCATCTTTTTCAGTGTAAGCCGCACCCGGCAGGATCACATCAGCACGGTGCGCGCCAATATCCCCGTGATGCCCCTGATAGACTACAAACGCCTTTTTGTTAATCTGATCGACATTAAGGTCATCCGCACCCAGCAGATAAACCATATCCATTTTAGACAGATCAAAACCGTCTTCAGAGTAAAAACCAACATCTAGTGCGCCGACACGGCCAGCAGCACTATGCAGGACGTTATAACCGTTCCAGTCATCGGCGATCATGCCAAACTTTTCTGCTACATCATGCGCAAGCGCCTGTACAGCCGCACCATCCCCGCGCTGGAAAGCTCCCATACCGAGGATTAGCATTGGTTTTTCAGCCCCGTTCAGAATGTCGGCAAAACCGCCCTTGGCTTTTAGCAAGGCCTCAAGGTCAGCCGGGCCTGTCCCAACATGCTCATACGGATAAGTAAGATCACGCGCCTCACCGATAACACCCACTTTAACGCCCTTCTCCAGCCAAGCCTTACGAATGCGGGCATTGACCATGGTGCCTTCCCAACGCGGGTTGGTGCCAATCAAAAGGATTGCATCGGCCTGCTCAATGCCGGCGATACGGGAATTAAAGGTATAACCGGCGCGTTCGGATGCATCAAACTGTGCACCGTCAATGCGGCATTCAACATGCTTCGTCCCGAGCCAGTCTTTCAGCGCCACGACAGATTCAACGTCACAGAGATCGCCGGCAAGAGCCGCGATCTTGTCTTTCTTTGTAGCCTTGACCTTTTCCGCAACTGTCAAAAGGGCCTCTTCCCAGCTAGCCGGGCGCAGCTTGCCGTTTTCATCGCGCATCCACGGACGGTCGAGACGGCTCTTCTTCAAACCGTCATAGGCAAAACGGGTACGGTCATTGATCCATTCCTCGTTAATGTCCTCATTTAGGCGCGGCAAAATCCGCATCACTTCGCCGCCACGGGAATCAACCCGGATGTTGCTGCCAAGCGCATCATGAACATCAATCGTCTCGGTCTTCGTAAGTTCCCACGACCTCGCCTTAAAAGCGTATGGCCGCGAGGTCAGAGCACCAACCGGGCAAACATCGATCAAGTTACCGGACAGCTCCGAACTGATCGCCTTGCCAACAAATGTATCAATCTCGACATCTTCACCGCGGTGAAGCAGACCAAGCTCGGTTACGCCGGCGATCTCGTCGCCAAAACGAACACAGCGCGTGCATTGAATACAGCGGGTCATAATGGTTTTAATCAGAGGGCCGATCTCTTTATTCGGCACGGCGCGCTTATTTTCATGATAGCGCGAACGGTCAAACCCGTAGCCAAGCGCTTGGTCTTGCAGGTCGCACTCACCGCCCTGATCGCAAATCGGACAATCGAGCGGGTGATTAATCAGCAAAAATTCCATGACGCCGCGACGCGCCTTCTTGACCATTTCGGATTCAGTATGGACAACCATGTCCTCGGCGCAAGCCATCGCACAAGATGCAACAGGCTTCGGCGGTCCGCCCTCTACCTCAACAAGGCACATACGGCAATTGGCAGGAACAGAAAGGCGGTCGTGATAACAAAAACGAGGTACCTCAACACCTAGAAGCTCCGCCGCCTGCAGGATCGACGTCCCCGGCTCTACCTCGATTTTCATACCGTTGATGGTTAACTTTGGCATATGAGGAATACTCTTCTGGTGGTCCTTTTTTGATCAGCGCATACTTTATCGTTTTATAGACGCTATTCCAAGAGATTCAAACCAGAAAAGAAACTATTTCAACCGCGGCGGAGGATGTTCCTGATTCGCCTCCAGGGGCTTTACGTCGAATAAAACGCCCAGACGCTTCAAAACAGATTTTGCCTGCCGGTAAACGGCGCCCCTTGAACCCGACGCATCAAGCCGGTGCCATGAGATTTGACCAAGATTAAACGCCGCCTGCATTTCCACGACCTTTGAATCAGCGTCAGACGCATCGTTTTTACGGGCATCTGCCCGCGCCTTAAGCATTTTCACAGGCGCATCCAGCCACAGACCTACAAAGGCTGCCTTGGCTTTTCTGGCAGTGGCTTCAACATAATTACGACCTGACGGCGTCGCATAGACTGCATCAACAAACACGATCTTGCCTTGCGCAGCCGCTTTATAAGTGCGGCGGCTAACCTCATTATAGACAGCAGCACTGAACTCTTTACTGTAACCTTTCTCAGGCAGCTTGACAGTTTCCGCAACGCCCCAAAGCTCTTTGCGAACCTTATCGGTGCAGATCCATTCAGCATCATGCTTTTTAGCAACATCATTGAAAAGCCGCGAGGCGAGCGTTGACTTGCCACTCCCCGACAAGCCGCCCACGGCAATCACCAGCCCCTGTTTATTTTCTTTTTTCATTAGGAAGAGACTAGCCGAAGGATCCCGGCATAGTCAATTAGCGCGGTGTGATGGCAACCGGGCGGTTTTGCCACGACCATTCCTGCCACTTTTTCGTCGGCACATGCTTGGTCTGGCGCAATATTTCCGACCAGCCGAGCTTTTCAGCTTTTTCCGGGCCAAAATCGAGCCGGCCTTGCCACTCGACCTCTCCATCACGAACGCAGCTATAGGCCGTCAATTTATCGCCATCCTTCAAATAATGCAGGCCTTCATAGCCGGGCTTGCCGTATTCATGCACGGCCCAGATAACGCCTTCAGTTCCTGTTTCAAAGAACGGCTCAAGACTGCCATATATAACTTTAGCATCCCGCTCCAGCCTGGCCGGAAGCTGATCGTGGAACATTGCGCTCCAGTCAGAAGGCGGCATACCGCGCTGAAGGCCGTGGTGATAAGCGGAACGATCCAGATCAACCGTCCCCTGCCACTGGACATCACCATCACTGACAGTTTTGAAGATTGTCACCAGATCGCCGCTGCGGAAGGTCTCAGGCTGCTTGCGCTGAACATCTTTAGGATCGGCACCTTTGGCTTTAAGGGCTGTGATTGTATCTTCATAACGGCGATAACCCCAGTCATCGGCTGCACGAAAAGTGCGGAACCCAAGGCCGGCAATCTGCTTGTTGGTTTCCTCGGACTTCTTGCGCTCTTCTTCCGTTTCATAAGGAAGCTCTACCGTTACTGCCGCCAGCATTGCATAGATTTTTTTAAGCGCCTTCATCCAAAATCCTCCTAAGCGGCCCTTGTGCGATATTCAAGGATCCGCTTTTCCATTTCCGGGCGGAAATGACGGATAAGCCCCTGAACCGGCCACGCACTCGCATCGCCATGGGCACAAATCGTATGGCCTTCAATTTCGCGCGTCACTTCCAGCAGCATATCGATTTCATCAACCGTTGCATTGCCCGTGACCATACGCTGCATCACGCGCCACAGCCATCCGGTGCCTTCGCGGCAAGGCGTGCACTGCCCACAGCTTTCATGCATATAGAAAAATGACAGCCGGGCGATTGCGTAAATAATATCAGTCGATTTATCCATCACGATCAGTGCCGCCGTGCCAAGACCGCTTCGCACTTCACGAAGCGAATCGAAATCCATCAGGACATCGTCGCAAATATCTTTCGGCAATAGCGGCGTCGAAGAACCGCCCGGAATAACGGCAAGCAGATTATCCCATCCGCCGCGAACGCCGCCCGCATGCCTTTCGATCAGCTCCCGCATGGGAATGCCCATCTCTTCTTCGACATTGCAAGGCTGCGTGACATGCCCGGAGATGCAGAACAGCTTGGTTCCGGTATTTTTCTCGTCTTTCCCAAGGGAAGCAAACCAGTCCCCGCCACGGCGCAAAATCGTCGGCACGACCGCAATCGTTTCAACGTTATTGACCGTTGTCGGGCAGGCATAAAGGCCGGCCATTGCCGGGAAAGGCGGCTTGTTACGCGGCTCGCCTTTGCGACCTTCAAGGCTGTTTAGAAGCGCGGTTTCCTCACCGCAAATATAAGCGCCGGCGCCGCGGTGCAGGATTACATCAAAATCCCAACCGGAACCGGCAGCGTTTTTACCGAGAAGACCCTTATCATACGCTTCGTTAATCGCCTCAACGAGCGTCGAGCCTTCATTATAAAACTCGCCGCGAATATAGATGTAGGCGGCATGTGCGCCCATAGCGAAACCGGCAAGCAGCGCCCCTTCGATCAGCTTGTGCGGATCGTTGCGCATAATGTCACGGTCTTTGCAGGTGCCCGGCTCGGATTCATCGGCATTGATAACCAGATAATGCGGTTTGCCGGTTTTGGCCGGATCAGGCATGAACGACCATTTCAGGCCGGTCGGGAAGCCCGCGCCACCGCGACCACGAAGACCGGATTTTTTCATCTCGTCGATGATCCATTCCTTGCCTTTTTTAATCAGCTCACCAGTGCCGTCCCAATCGCCACGTTTGCGCGCATATTCCAGATTATGCGGCTCCCAGCCATAGAGATTCGTAAAAATTCTATCTTTATCTTCGAGCATGAAAGGGTCTTACGCCATAGTATGAACAATTCTCCATACCATACGTAGATATCGGATTTTGGCAAGGTAAAAACGAACGATCAGGGCAAAACAGCCTTACAGTTTCCAAGCCTTACAACACGCTTGCCATCAGCCCCGGGTGCAACAGACTGGACAGTACAATCAAGCGCGCTGGAGGTTTCTTCACGGATAACCTTGCGAACAACTTCGGCTGTCTCTTGCACGGGCTGCTGCTCAGCTTGCAGCAGGCTGTGACCAACGGCCTTTAGGCCAATATCATCCGAACCCAGCATCTGAATCGCGCCGTTTTGAAGTGCACAGCTGGAATTAAACGACCTTTGGCCGGAAGCAAGAAGCCCGAACAAAACGGTTGTCTTGTTTTCTTCCATGCAGTTTTCCTGATTAAGTGACGGCGTTGCAGCACATCCCGCCAAGGCAGTAAGGCTGGCAACTGCGAAAATACGAGAGAGTTTGAACGAGCAGGTCATTTACATATCCAGGCTAAAATATTGCAGAAAAGCCGCCTTCAGACCAAACCGAAGGCGGCTTCGTAACTAGTTTAGCGGCCGATCTTTGCGCAATCGAGATTCGGCTGGGTCAGCAGAACCACTGATTTGCGGGCAGCTTGCGTAGCGCAGCTTTTCATCAGGTTTTCGGATACGACCGAAACGGCACGGTCAAATTCCGGGTGCAGGCCGCGCAGCGCGCTAAGGCCGGAAGCAACCAGACCGTCATCACCTTTAACAAGACCGGCATTAATCGCTGCCGTTGCTGCTTTTTGTGACAGGCAGAACTTGTTCTGGGTCGTACGACCGCCACCAATTGCAGTGAAAGGTGCGCCAAATGAAAGCGAGTAGCCCTCACCGCAATCACCCGTCGGCTGGATAAAGACAGCCGGCGCATTGCCGATCGGAGTCGGATAATCATGATTTTCACTGATTGTAATCGGCCCGTTGGAAGCGCTGGAAGATGAGCCTGAATTAGAGTTCGAGCTTCCGCCCTGACCACCCTGGCCGCCGTGACCGCCCTGGCCACCTTGACCACCATGACCGGCTTGCCCGCCCTGCACGTTCACACGCACGTCATTGCTGTTACTGACATTACTACCGACATTATTGTGAACGCCGACACCAACATTCGTTTGGTTGGACGCATGTGCGTTACTGTGGCTGTTATTGCGGTTACTGTTGTGGTTGTTATTATGATTGTTGTTGTGGCTGCTTCCTTTATTGCCGCAAGAGTGTGCAAAATCCACACCGCAGCCCCGAGCCTCTGCAGTTTCCGTCATACCGATCGCCAAAAAGATAGCCGATGCCGCAAACGCGAGTTTAAGAGAATTCTTCATTTTAGTACCTGCCGTTTAGTTGATAAAGCTTTATGTATAACTCCTTCAGGGAGTGGCCGGAGATATGTCACAGACGCAGCATTCTGTCAAATATATTTTCATAAGTTTTGTTTGCATAATCGGCCGCCAGCATGCTATAGCACCCGCAAAAGACAACAAAAATCGGCGCGGTAAAAATGAGATCAGATCAAACAGACAACAATCAGTCACAGGCCGCATACACGGCCAAAAATCCGAAAACAAGAAAAGGCTGGCTAGCAACGGCCTTTAACACAGCGAAAGCTTACGCGCCGTCAGCGATGATCGGCGCCGGCGTCGGCATGACGGTTAAAACATGCGCCCTTGCAATGCTCTGCACGACAGGCGCACCGGCAATCGCGACAGCTGTAACCGCATGCGCCGTATCCGGCCTTCTTGCCGGGCTCGCCAAGGAAAGCTGGAATTATCACCGGCACGAGAAAAAGCAGGATCCCGGAGCCAAATTCATGAATAAGGGACGGCTTAAACGGTGCTTTATGAGCGCCGCCGTTTCCGGTATTTTCGGCTCCCTCGCTTTTGCCTTTAGCGATGAGATCAAAGAAACAGCCAGTGTCGCCTATGACAAACTACAAACACTCTTTAGCAACACACCGGCAGAGCCGCCTGTCACCATAGCGGTGCCGCAGGAAACGAGCGCACCAGAAGATTCAATTCAGGTGAATGAGACTGTCCCGGCAGAAGACAAAACGCCGGCAGAGCCGGTCTCCGTGCCTGAGGTAGAGTCAGAAACACAGACAGAACCCCAGTCAGAACCCCAGACAGAAATCACTCCGGTGGCAGAGACATCAACTGATACCGTAGCAAACGAGCCCGTACCGCCGGTCATACCGGTAGAAATAGTCCCGTCCGAAAGCTATACCGTACAAAAAGGCGATGATTTGTGGACGATCGTTAAATGCCATTACGGCTTAACCTCGAATGCGGATATTCAGCGCTTTACCGATGCGGTGGCAGAAGCAAATAACCTGACAGAAGGCACCGCGGCAAACACAATCGTACCGGGACAGGAAATCACCCTTCCCGCCGCTTCAGTCATTGAAAATCACAAAACACTCGTTCTGGACTGGGAGGCGCTGGACGCAGAAACCCGTGAGCGCCTTAGACAGCTTTGTGCCGATCAAGCGGAAACAAACACGATGACAAACACCGCAACTTCCGCACCCCCTGCAACCGAGCAAACCGCGCCGCCAAAAGCAGCGCATGTAACAGCCCCCCCTGTTTCAGACGTTGCACCGGAAGTTTCCAAGGAATTCCCCCCTGCCCCGGAATCAAAAAGCGGCCTGTCATGCAGCCCGATTATACAGGGAGAGAATATCAGCTTTGTCTGCACGACACAGAATGACACGCTTAGCCTGATTAGCGGC
>CBDUPU010000088.1:0-8454 GCA_965369185.1 uncultured Rhodospirillales bacterium | reverse complement strand
TGTTCGTTCTGGAACCCGAACACGACCCTGCGGCGGACTTTACCCTGTACGAAGAAGACCCTATGACGGTACAGGACGTCACCGATCCGATGCTGCCTGACGATTGCGGAAGCTCGCTTACCATTCCGACCGGCGTTACGGTTGCGGTGCCGGGGCGTGCGACATATCAGGAAAATGTCTGCCTGATGCCGGCCTGTTCGTATGACGGATCGAGCTGTACGCTGGATTAAGGTGCAAGCACCCCGCAATTAACGGCGACAGGGCGTATTATAAAACACTTCCGGATTAAAATCCTGCTGCACGACACGGCGCGTTTCGAAGCTGTCGAGCGGGAACATCACATCTTCAATATAGGCCTGTGCGCCGCACTCAGAGCGGCAACTTGCATTCATATCGGCATTGAGAACAAGCGCGTTATTTTCTGTCCGGATAAAGACTTTGCATTGTTCGCGCGGATGTTCGGCGTCCATGTTATTTTCATACACCCAGCCTTCGGCGGTTTCCCGCGCATTACCGATGATGCCGCAATGGTGGCCGCCCTCAAACCAGAAAGACAGGCCGAAATCCAGACTTCCATCTTCTTGCTGGATATAGCTAAAGACGTTGTTGACCTCCGTCACTTCAGTGCAGATCCCGGCATCATTCAACTGGCCCGGCGGCAGACATTGCCCGCGCGGCCCGCGATACGCCGAGGTTTCAACGTAATACGCTTTACAAAAACGCGCGCGGTCATTCTGGCCGGTCTCTTGTGCCTGAACGGCACTGGACAGCAATAAAGCAAAAGCAAGCGAGACAATCAAACGCGGGTAAAACATGTTATCTTCCTGTCGGTTCTGATTCAGACGAGCCAAACTGAATGATACTATAAGTTTGGCTAAGATCTTTTTAAAATTGCGCATAATTGAAAATTTTTGATGTCATTTCCGCCGCTTGCGGCACAGGAGAAAGCATCGACGCCTGCCGAATTAATTTTTTATATAGACAGTTTGTGGTAAAATTTAATGTATTGTGCGCGCGGGGGAATAATGAACGTCACATTTACAATTAAAATGCTTGTCCTATGTCTGGCTGTTACTTTGCTTTACAGCCAGTTCCATTCGCGCACAGCGGATGCGCAGAGCTGCGGATTTAACTCTATTAACGACTATATATGCAGTGACGGTGTTCCAACGCCTCCGCCTGGCAATCCGTTTACCCCCGGCGGCGCCCCGCCCCCTCCTGTTTATGTGCCCGGCCCACCTGTTGGCGGATCACCGCCTAGCGGTGATGCCTTTACCTGTAGCGGCGGCGGCGGATGGGACATGTTCCTAGAACATTTGAAGCTGCGTGAAGGTGTCCGGAATTGCGTTTACCGCGATTCGCTCGGCAAGCCGACCGTCGGTGTCGGCCACCTTGTTAAACCTGAAGACAATTTGCAAGTCGGCGACTGTATTTCCGATGCGCAGGTTGATGCCTTCTTGCAACAGGACGCGCAATGGGCATGGGATGCCGCCCAGCAACAAGCAGAGGCCGCAGGTGTTAGTGATGGCTGCTTTATTGTGGCGCTCGGTTCGGTCAATTATCAGCTCGGCTCCGGCTGGCGCAGCAAGTTCCCCAATACGTGGAACATGATTAAGAACGGCCAGTATTGCGAAGCGGCCGCCGCGCTGGAAGGCACCCTGTGGAACCGCCAGACGCCGGTGCGGGTTGATGACTTCCAGGCCGCGCTGTACCAACAAGCGGAAAATGCAGGAACGCCTTGTAACTAATCAGAAGAACAATTCCATTAAAAACCCCGGCTCTTTTTCCAAGGCCGGGGTTTTGTTATTCAGCTTATAAAGCCTTGTTCAAATCATTAAGCGGCGAGCGATTCGCTGACTTTTTTGATTGATTTGTTCATCTGGTCATTAATCGGCTCCATAATATCGGAAGCGACTTTGACGCTCAGCTCCGACAGTTTGGTCGTGCCGGCCATAAAATCATCAAAATTCTGCTGCGCCCACCGATTCTGCGCTTCGGCGAACTCGTTGATCGTTTTGCAACCAAGCATCGCCTGAACGACCTGGCTGTTTTTCTCGGCAGAGTTCTGCGCCAGGCTCATGCAGGTCTTGGTTATATCTTCGATGCCTTTCATAAAGACATTGCCGGATTCAATAAAAGCATCGACGCTTTCCTTACCGTTTTTTGCGGCATCCTGTGCCAGCTTGTCGAACTGTGTTTTACCTTGGGTCATCATACTCTCCATCATTTGGTTTGATTGCTGGATTTGGGCGGCAGTTTCGGCCGCAGCTTTTTTCACTTTGGGTCTGGTTTTCTTGGCGGCAGACTTGACCGCTTTACGTGATGCCTTTTTCGCGGCCTTAACCGCCTTGACGCTTTGTTCCGTCATCGCCTCAACAGTTTTTTCCGGCGCTGTTACAGACACGACCGCCTTGGTGGCCGGTTCGCTTGATTTGTCCTTATTCTTTTCTGTGTCATTGCTCATTTTCAGACCCTTAACCGTATAAATTCTTAAAATATTTTTTCTGATACGCTTCAGTAAGTACGCTTCAATAAGGCAGTGCCTAAGGCGCAAAAACAGCCAATATTGCACTGCACCATTTAAATTTAGCACTGGCACCTAGTCTGGTCAAGGATATTTTTGTGCAGCGCAATACAAGTTACTACTCCCTCCGCTTGCATCGCCACACGCTTTGCGCTTACATAAGGAAAATAAAAAAACAAAAAATAACAGGGACATTCTGATTATGGGGTACAAGAAGACTGCGGCAGCACTCGCGCTTGCCTTCATGTGCGCGGCAATGCCGACAGATTATGCGCACGCCGCACGCGATACAGAGCCATATAGCTGCAAAATCAACGGTCGCACCTATGACCCGGCAGAAGCTTCGATCACCATTGACGCGCAGACCGGAGAAATACTGTCAGGAGACAATATAGACGAAGTGCGCTACCCGGCATCCATGACCAAAATGATGTCCGCCCTGTTGATATTTGAAGCGCTGGAACAGGGGCGATTGTCACTGAACGACCCCGTCAGGGTATGGATATCGCCTGCAGTCGCAGCCACACGCGGTAATAGCCGCAGCACATGGCTTAACAACGGCGAACGGCTGACGGTGCGGGAGGCAATACTGGCGATCACCGTGTCTTCGGCAAATAATGTCAGCGTCATAATGGCCGAAAAACTGGCCGGCAGCGAAACCGCATTCGTAGCAAGGATGAACCGGAAGGCGCAGGAGCTTGGTATGACCAAGACCGACTTCCGCAACGCGACCGGCCTGCCGGACCGCAGGCAGGTATCAACCGCGCGCGACATGGCGAAGCTGGCACTGCATATTTACCGCAACTATCCGCAATATTATCATTTCTTTTCCGCCCCCACAGCCGAGTTCGGACCGTGGCGCGGCAATCGCGCCAAACATAACCACAATGAACTGGCGATGCGGAACAGGGACATTGACGGGCTGAAAACCGGCTTCATATGCGATTCGGGCTACAACCTCGCTGCTTCGGCAGTAAGCGGGCAGGACCGGGTAATCAGCATCGTTTTCGGCGGACGCACACCGCACCAGCGCAACGTCTTGTCCGAACGGCTTATGAGAAACGCGCTCAACCTGCTGGACAAACGCGATCACAATACGCGGCTCGCCACTTCGCAGGGCCGGCTCGGCCATGTAAACGACAATGTCCAGAGCAACAAATCCACCCCATCCGTTGCCAACGGCTTTCTTAAAGAGGTCGCTGCCAAGCCCGGCGGACACAAGCCGGTATAGGCAAAAAACGCAAGGAATGTTCAAGGATAGAGCGGCTAGACCCGTGGACATTTAACCCTATAGTTTGTATGATGGGTTAAAAGAAGTATTGTATGCAGCCGGGGGGTTATCGGCTGCCGGAACATTTATCTGAAGTGGGTTTCCAATGGCCTTAGTCCCGGCTTTTAAAGCGGAAAAAAACCTGTCAGGCGCAAGCCTGCGATTCGCCATTGGCCTTTTTATTATTGCACTGATCGGTTTGAGCCTGCCGCTAAAAGCGCAAGCAAAAGGCAACCCGCTTTATGCATCGGTTGTAATGGATGCCGAAACCGGCATGATTTTGCATCAACGCTATGCCGACCGTAAATTGCACCCGGCGTCACTGGCAAAAATGATGACGCTGCTGATGGCTTTCGAGGCCATTGACAACGGCACATTGTCACTCCGCGACCGGGTCGTTATTTCCCGCCATGCCAACAGCATGATCCCAAGCAAACTGGATTTGCCTGTCGGGTCTTCCATTCGGGTCGAAGATGCGATTTACGCGCTTGTTACTAAATCGGCCAATGACGTTGCCGTCGCGCTGGCTGAAAAGATCAGCGGCAGCGAAAGTGCTTTTGCGCTGGAAATGACCCGCAAGGCCCGCGAAATCGGCATGAACCAGACAGTCTTCCGCAACGCATCCGGCCTGCATGATCCGCGGCAGATTACGACGGCGCGCGATATGGCGCGGTTGGCGCAATATATTTTGTACCAGCACCCGAACGAATATCATTATTTTTCCACCCAGTATTTCACCTATCGCGGCAAGACCTATCGAAACCATAACCGCCTGATGGAAAGCTATAGCGGTATGGACGGCTTTAAAACCGGCTATATCGGCGCATCCGGCTTCAATCTTGTTGCATCGGCCAAGCGCAATAACCGCCGTATCATCGGCGTGGTTTTCGGCGGCAGGACAGCAAGCTCTCGCAATGCCCACATGAAAAAACTGCTGGATGACGGCTTTGAAAATATCGACAACATCATTATGGCACGCGCCGTACCGGTTCCCCAGCGCAAGCCGGAGCGTCAAACACAGCTGGCGTCACTGCAACCTTCATCCGGCGTCGCTGAAGACGATATCGAGGATATGAGCCAGTGGGCGGAACTGAATCCCATGCTGCAGAGCAAGGCTTTCAGGGAGATGATCGGCGAAGGCGATTACGATCCAGTAGAAACACGGCGCCTTGAGACCGGCCTGATGGCGATTGCTGCCGTTAAGGGTGTGTATGACGAACAGCCGGCGCAAAGCCCGTCCTTTGCCCGTCAGCGCATGGGCGACTGGGCAATTCAGGTCGGTGCATTCCAGAGCCGGGTAAAAACCGAAAAGGTCATCCAGACCGCACAAAAATCATTGCCTGCCACGCTGGGCGGGGCGTCACCGATTATCGTCCCGCTGAAAACCCGCAAAGGCTGGATTTTCCGCGGCCGTCTGAACGGCTTTACCAAGGAAGAGGCGCTGGAAGCCTGCGCGCATTTGAAAGAATGCCTTCCGGTTTCGCCGCAAGCGCATTGAACGGGACGCTCGGAATCATGACACCGGACAGCTATCACAGCTCTAACACCAGCGCATCACAATCCGGTAACGTATTTTTCTTTATCCTGCTGGCGATCGTTTTAATCGGGCTTGTAACGGTCGCGCTGCGTTCCGGCGGCGGCAGTTCGGATATTGACAATGAAACCGTCCTGATCAACGCAACGACTGTCCGACAATATGCCGGAGATATAGAACGCGGCATCGCCTTTATCCTGCATGACGGGGCCAGTGAAAACGACATTCGTTTTGCCAACAGACACAATGCCGATTACGGCGACATTAACGACCAGCGCAACCGTCAGGTCTTTGCCGCAGAAGGCGGCGGGGTTGAATACCGCCTGCCGATCCCTGCTATCAGCGGGGCGAGCCAATGGGAATTTTACGGCCACACCCACTTGCCGGGCGTCGGATCATCCCGGCCTGAACTGATCGCCGTATTGCCGGATGTCACAGAAGCGTTCTGCACCCGGATCAATAAGATGAATAATTACGATCCAGCGACGCAGCCCACCGATAATAGCGGCGATTGCATCAATGCGGGCGCGGCATTCCGTTTCACCAGCGCCGTACAATTTTCAACCGGCGGCGGGATTGACACCACCGATGAAGCGAGCTTTACCGTTCAGCCGGCAACGGAAGGCTGCGTCCAATGCGGCACAGATTACCATTTTTTCCATGTTTTGATGGCGCGCTAAACGCTTAGGAAATTTTCTAGAAATCCCAGAAAGAGGATTTTTCGGCACTGGTTTTTGCCAGTTCACGAACATCGCGGGTGAGCGGCACAGGATAATCAAAGGCCGCAACGACTTTGCCGCTAGCCGATTCTACAATGCGTAAATTCACAAGGATCGCGTCGCGCGCAACGGCATAGGTTCCGGTAATCACAGATGCCCCGGCCTTGCCTGAATCCTGCCGCTGCACATAACCCTGCGCACCGGCAATAGCAGGCGGCGGCTCACCGGTTCCGGGAGCAGCGGTGACGTTATAACCGAGCTGTACAAAGCGGCTGGCGATCTGCTCGGTCACCATGCGGCCAAAATTGGTTTGTTCGTTGGGACTATCCAGATCGGTCAGCATGCCGATCGCGAGCGGCGTTTCTGTCGAAATCAGAGAGCGGGATTGCTGGATCAGCATATCGGCGGCACCGTAGCTGGATTCGGTCAACAGTCCTTCGGCGCTGCGCCCTTGTCCGGCCGCCATCAGGGCGGCGGTGCAGCCGCTGAGGAATAGCAGCATCAGGACAAACAGCCCGTTCAGGCCAATACGCGATCCACTAAGCCCGCTTCGGCGCATAATCCTGCCTTTCCCTTATTAAACCCGTTATTCGGGACTGATCGGTAACGGTGCACCTTGCGAAGCTGGCACAGCCGAAGGCTCTGCCGGCATTTCGCTCATCGTCATAAGTGGCGCCGGCTGACCCAGCGAAAACAGGCCGCTATGTTCGCTAACAACACCTTCCTGACCTACCAGCATAATTTTTACAAGCGAACGGTCGCCGGCGCTGCCGGACTGGCCGATTGTGTAATTAAGCGTGTACGGCCCCTTGCCCGGCGTTTTGGCAAGGTTAAAGCCCTCTCTCTGCAGGGCTTTTCGCAAGGATTTTTCAAAAGCGATTTCCTGCGCCGTACCTGTCGAAGGTGTGACGTAAACCGGCTCTACCGGGCGGCCAAACTGATTGATCAGGCGCTGGACAAGGTCGCTGGCGGCAACGGACAGCGCCGGGCTGGCCGATACCGGCGCTGCCATTTCAACCGGGGCCGGCTGCGCAGCGATATAGGTGTCAGCAGGCGGCGTTACGATAACGGCTTGGGCATCGGCTTGGGCATCGGTTTGGACATGCGCCTTGGCATGCGGATCAGGGCAGTCTTCAAGCGCGTGGTCGTCATGCGCATGCTTGGGTTTGCTGAAAATCGGTTCCGGGCCAGGCGGCGTTTTATAGGTTTCATTATGATAGTAATAGCCGGTCGGCAGAGGGTTAGGGCCGAAGTCCGAGGTGCAGGCTGCCAGAATCAGCGGCGCCCCCAACAACAAGACACGGGCCGTTTTGATAAATTCTTTATTTGGTGCGGACATGATTTCACACTTTTCTATGATTAAAATTCAAGGACAGGAATCAAATACCCCAGGGGAAAGACAGGAGCCCTGCCTAAGAATCTACCAAGTCTTTGAGATAAAATACAGTCCTGAATTTCATATAACTGCCATATCGGCCCTCACAGCCGCCATACCTTTATCCGACAACCGGCAAACGCACCGGTAAGCCCCTTTGCCGCAAGGGATACGGCGATGATCAAGCAGCCCTTTGGCGATTGCCTTTTTCACCGACGAAGCGCCGTAACGGGAAACGAGATCTTCCTCATAAACGATACTGGCAGGTTCTGCGAACCAAGTTTGCAGCAGATACAGATCGAGTAGCATTTTCTTCTCCCCCTATTAACAACATGATGATGACGCTCAGAAGGTGATATTGATAATCATTCTCAATTAGGATCAAGATAATGTCAATGGCCGGGTTAAAAGAATGTGCAGCAGGCATGCGCCTTCAAACGTTTAAAACGTTACAAAACGTAGAAAGAGCGGCTGAAAAGTTTATCTACGACCTGACTAAAGGACGATCAGGCGACTTCGCTATCTTTCATTTTGGCAATGATCGAAGTCGTGCTGTGGCCTTCGTAAAGCGCCATGATTTCGACATCGCCGCCATAGGACTGAACGATTTTGGCTTCCGGCAACTGATCGATCGTATAATCGCCGCCCTTAAAATAGACATCAGGCTCTAGTGCCCTTATCAGGTCAGACGGGGTATTATCCTGTCCTTGCGCGGTCGCGCCGAACAGCACCACCATATCAACAGCGCCCAGCGCGCCAAGAACGGTCGCGCGGGAAATTTCATCATGCAGCGGGCGTTCCGGCCCTTTTAGCAGGCGCACCGACGCGTCATGGTTAAGCGCGACAACCAGCCGGTCGCATTTATCACGCGCACGGTTGAGGTAATTAACATGGCCAAAATGCAGAATGTCGAAACAGCCATTGGTAAAACCGACGCGCAAGCCCTGATCCTGCCAGCTGCGCACCTGCGCGATGGCATCATTACCGGCCAGAAGCGGGGCTTCGCGGGTACGGTCACCGGCAGGTATTGTG
>CBDUPU010000087.1:0-8484 GCA_965369185.1 uncultured Rhodospirillales bacterium | reverse complement strand
AGTGCGGCCAGCGGCTATAAGAAATTATGTCACATCGCTTTATATTAGGCGTCGAAGGCGGCGGCAGTACCTGCCGCATTGTCCTTGGCACGGCAGACGGTAAAATCATGGACAAAATCTATATCCATGAAAGCGCCAGCGTGGCCACCCGCCCGCTGTCAGCGGCAATCAACACAATACAAAAGGCGATTGACGGCGCGCTGCAAAAGCACAAGCTAAAAGCCGCAGAGGTGCATATCGCACTGTGCCTGCCCGGCGCTTCCAACAAAGACAGGCGCGACCGGCTTAAAGCCGCGCTTGATACTTATTACCAGCGCGATATTCCTGTGGAAAGCGACGCTATGGCGGCGCTGCTGAATATTCATGGCGGCATTGCCGACCGTACCGGCATCGTGATTGCCGGAACCGGCTCGGTCATGCTGGCCCACGATCGCGGCACAATCTACCGGCTGGGCGGCAAAGGTTATCCGCGCGACCCGTATAGCGGCGCCGGGATCGCGCGGGAGTGCCTCGCGGCCTATATGGACGAAACGCGCGGCAGCCTGCGCGACACCATGAATAGCCGAAACAGCCCCCTCGCCTTCGCTTTTGATGAATTTATCGCGCGTCACAAGTTGCGGCTGGCAGCGGATATTGACGCCCTTCCCGCGCGCAGCGTCGCGGGGCTGTTCCCGGCAATCCTGACGCATGTCACGAAAACGCCGCAGGCAATGCCGACCATCAACACGATTTTTGAAAAACATCTCATACAGATGAGCGCCGACATAGGCCGTTTTTGCCGCGAAGCCCATATCAAACAGCTAGCCCTGACCGGCAGCGTTGCCCAGCGCCTGCTGCCCTTTATCAAAAAAGATCTGCCGCCGGGCGTGACCGTCACGCAGCAGCAAGACGCCATTGACGGCGCGTTTATCTATGCAATGGAAACATCGAAAGATCCGCAATTCCTGCGGAATTTGCCGGTATGTGTGCTAGACGAAACACAGCCGAAAAACACCCCTACCACGTCACCCCGGACTTGATCCGGGGTTTATGCCAATAAGAATAGCGAGCGGCAAAAATCCCGGATCAAGTCCGGGATGACAGTCTGGGGGTCCGGGCTGACAATCGAGGGGTCAGCGATGACAAGCCTGCTCTGGATGATGTGCCTTAATCGAACTTTTTAGGCTGGCTGCTTTTGCTGGCGATTTTCTTAAGCGCCTCGATATGGCTTTTGGAAGCCTGCCCGCGCCGTCCTTGCGGGGCGTTTCCTTCCTGACCGAAACGCGCGGTGTTGCCGCTTTGCAGGGCGGCGAGGATTTCCGCGCCGAATGTTTCCGGCGCCATGTTGAGCTTTTCCGGTTCGTCCGGCGCTTCAACTTCTTCGAGATCCTGACGGGAAATAGCGCGGTTGATCGCATGGGCGACGATGCCGCTCAAATGCGGACGGGCGAGCGCCTGCAGTAATTTAGGGTCTTCAAATGTCCAGGCAATCACGCGCTGGCGCGCCTTTGTCGGATTACCTTTGGCGAGTTTCAAAGCCTCACGGATGCGGCTTTCAGCATATTCACGGCTCATAATATCTTGTCCCGTTAAAATAACTTCTTTTACCAGTTTACCATTCTGAACCGGCGCTGCACATAACTATTCGCCGGCATTTAAAATGAAAGCCTGATTAAAGCCCGCTGATATTGGCGTCTTTTGGCCAGCTGACTTTCCAGCCCAAGCGAACGTTTTGCGATGATTTGGGTTCCATCGGCACCGTCCATTGCAGCAAGCCCTTCACATTGTCCTTGTCGGCAACGTAACCGGCAGTGGTCGCGTCTTTAAGAATATCGACATTGATCTTCTCGTTTTTAGACACCGGTACGGTTTCCAGCACCATCAGCTTGACCGGGAAATTATGCAGGTTTTGCAGTTCGGTAATGTAATGGCGCTCCAGCACGTTATCGCGCGAGATCATGCCTGCTTCGCTGCGCTCGTCCTTGAGGGTACGGCGCTTGACTGCGACCTGATCGTCAATGCCAAACGGCAGGTCCTGCTCTTCATCCGGGCGCAGCAGCGGCAAGCGCGCCTGCCCGACATAAGCGCCGTCGCGGAACAGATTAACCCCGCCCGGCAGGATCGGCGTTTCGCCTTTCAGCTTCAGGTGGGACACGAGATAGGCGTTATTATCGACCTGCGGCTTTACGTGGATTTGCAGGTCACTGTCAGTTTCAAAACCGCCGATCATCAGCTTGGTCGCCGTACCGTCCGCCGGGATTGTACTCGGCCCCGGAATTTTATAGGCGCTGACAAAACCGCCGGTTTCGATATTGGCGGTACGGAAAGATGCTTTTCTTGCTTCCCGCTCAAAACTCTCCATCGGCGCCATAGCAGCATCAGCCATGGCAAATTCTTCCATACGGGCGCTTTGCGGCGCGGCAAGTCCCATGACTTTGCTGTTCTGACGCATCGCAACGGCCTGATAAATATCAACCCACATCGGATCAAGTTCCGGCAACCCCGCGCCGCGTGCCGGCTGGGCGGTGGACAGGGTCAGGGCGACGCCGTCCCAGTCTTCGCCGGTATGCTGCCGTACCTGCCCGTACTGGACAAGCTCCAATTCGCCGCTTTCAGTATCAAGCCGCGCATCATATAGCGGCTGCCATGTGGCCTGCTGCATCTGGTAGCTGATCGTCAGGGTCAGGCTGGTCGCCTCGGCGGCCTCGACCGGAACGGTAACTTCCCAGCTTTCCTTCTGGCCGGTGCGGAGCTGGCCAAGTTCGCGGTTCAGCTTGTCGATTTCCTTGCCAAGCTCACGTATTTTAACGTTGTTTTCGGCGAGGTTTTTCATGACCGTGCCCATGTTTTCGCGGATCGTCCCGGCTGCACCCGCCCACTGCTCCGGTTTTAGGTCAATTTCGGCGATGTCTTCACCCGTTCTTAAGGCCGCCTGTTTGGACAGGGTCTGAATGAAGTTCTTTTCCTCTTCCAGCGCCTGTTTTTCGCCGAACAGAAGCTGGCGCTGGTCACCCAGCTTCTCAAGCTGCGCCTGCAATTCTTTTTCACGCGGGGCAGTCAGTTCGGCGGTGAAAGATTTTTTATGGGCAAGCGCGCCAATCGTTACATCGGCGGCGGCGCTTCCTTCAGCGCGGAGCGAATCCGGCTGCATCTCTGCCGGAACGTCTTTAAAGATAACCGTATGCGCCCCCTTGGGAACTTCGATTACGGCGCGGCGCTCAACTTTGGCGCGGTTGGTATAGACCGTCACCGCGCTAATCTTGCTATCGGTCGGCAGATCGTCTGCAATGGCCGGAGCGGTAAAAGCAAGGGAAGCGACAAACAGGGCGGAAGCAATACGGAGCATGAAAAATCCTAATATATCACGGTGTTGCACATACGCAGCCCGTCATTTATATCATAGAGAGGGAAAAACGATAAGCGCCAAAAGGACAAGAAGCCATGAACAAGCTACTACGCGTTGCCACCTATATTTTCTGCGTTGCCCAACTTGGCTTTGTCATCAGCCAGCTACCTGGTATCAGCCTCGGTGCCGACTTACTTACCGTCATTCTGTTAACCGCACTTCCCATTGTCGCCATCGCGGCACTCGTCAGCGGCCCTGACAGCGAAGAGCGCAAGCTGCGCAAAGAAGTCACCAAAGCCCGCCTGAAAAACGAGCTGGACGAACTGACACAGAAGAAGCCCGATTAATTTTTTGAACCACCAAGCACACCAAGAGCACCAAGACTTTTGACCAGAATAGAACTTGGTGACCTTGGTGGTGAAATTTTACTTCTGGATACCGTAAAAGATATTGCTCAGGGCGAGGTATTGTCCGGCATGGACAGGCTCGACACCAAAGCGGTTCACGAGGTCGATCAGGCTGTTCACGTTTTCAGTGATCTTGGCGATCGTGTAGGCCTTGGCTTCCGCGACCTTGTTATCGGCGCGGGAGGTCAGCTCGACAAAGGCGGCAATAATGCCGCCGGGGTTAGCGATAAAGTCCGGTACAACATGAATGCCTTTTTCCATCAGCAACGGATAGGCTTCTTTAGTAACAGGCTGGTTGGCGCCTTCGGCGACATAGCGCGCCTTGATGTCGTAGGAATTTGTTTCGGTAATGACGTTATGGATCGCGCACGGGAACAGGACATCAACATGCTCGAACAGCACTTCTTGCGTGCCCTCGGCGACGTGCCGCCCCTCTTGCCTGATCAGCGCCATGGCCTCGTCAACGTCCTGCGCGACCAGCGCCTTTAGCAGCGCGGGTGACGCCGGAGCATCAAACGCCCATGTGCCGCCATATTTGGGGTCGCCAAGCGCCTTGAGCTGGCCGCCATATTCGGCAAAATAGCGTACAACGGCTGCGCCCATTGCGCCGAGCCCTTGTACGGCAAAGCCCGCGCCCTGCGCGCTTTCATTCTGCGTTTCCATCAGCGCCTTTGCGGCAGTGGCAACGCCAAGACCGGCAATTCCTTCGCGGTCGTAATCCGTACCGCCGAGTTCAACCGGCTTACCGGTAAAGCAGCGGGTGGAGCCCGCCTCTTCACATGCCCATTTGACGTGAACGGGGTTGGCGCCGATATCAAAACCAAAGCCGCCAAACGGTCCGCCATTTTCATGCAGGAACGGCGTGCAAAGCTGAACGAAACGGCGGTATTTTCCTTCAAAGCCTTCGGCTTTCGGATCGGCGCACAGGCCGGATTTTGATCCGCCGAGCGGCAAACCGGCAGCGCCGTTTTTCAGCGCCATGGTACGGGCGAGCATCTTGACCTCGTCCATAGAGACATTGGGCGTAATACGTGTGCCGCCTTTGCCGCAGCTATCCAGCGGGCCGCCGCGGCTGATGCCGGTATTCCAGACGACAATGTGGCCTTCAACGCCAAGCGCCGGATCGCGCACTGTGACCTCCAGCTCCGGCTTGAGCGCCTCAAAGCGCTCCTGCATATCGCCCAGAGTCGCGTAAAACTGCTCTTTATTCCGGATTGTCATCGTTGTCGCTGCCTGCATTTTCCGCCTCCGTTATAGACACACATGCAAAAACATATCTAGCAGCACTCATTAAGGTTTGAAAGCGCATAAGTCGCTGCACCGCATTATAAAAATACGCCTTACAAAGACATACGCTGCGGGCAGGATGAAGTTCCGTAAATTACTTCGAGAAGACGGCGGCAAGCTCTTTCATCAGGTGCTGTACGCCTTGTACGCGCTGGGCGGTGCTGTGCCACTGGCGTATTGCCACCAGCTTTTGATCGGGACGGAGCTTGATCGCGCCGCCCTGCCCCTGCACCCAGCCCATCAGTGCCGCGACATCAGGCGGATTATTCTGATGGAAGGTCAGCACCGCTCCTTTCGGGCCGGCCTCCAACTGGCTGACACCAGCCTGACGGCAAAGCTGCTTGATGGTGATGATGTTCAGAAGGTTATCGACTTCTTCCGGCAGATCACCGAAACGGTCTATCAACTCGGCGGCAAACGATTCAATATCACTTTTCTCTTCCAGTTCAGATAGACGGCGATAAAGACTCATGCGAACATTCAAGTCTTCAACATAAGAATCTGGAATCAAAACAGAAGTGCCGATATTAATTTGCGGCGACCAGCGCTCCGAAGCACTTTCTTCACCCCAATCCAGCCCCTCGCGCGCCATGGCAACAGCCTCTTCCAGCATTTGCTGGTACAGCTCGACACCGACCTCCCGGATATGGCCTGACTGCTCCTCACCAAGAAGATTACCGGCACCGCGAATGTCCATATCGTGGCTGGCAAGCTGGAAACCAGACCCCAAAGTATCAAGCGTTTCAATAACTTCCAGGCGCTTTTGGCCATGCTCTGTCAGCATCTTGCCCGGCTCATAGGTCAGATAGGCATAAGCGCGCAATTTGGAACGGCCGATCCGCCCCCTGATCTGGTAGAGCTGCGACAGGCCGAACATATCGGCGCGATGGACGATCATTGTATTGGCCGTTGGAATATCCAGCCCGCTTTCAATGATATTGGTCGCCAGCAGCACATCATACTGGCCGTCATAAAAGGCGGTCATACGATCTTCAAGATCGCCGGGCGCCATTTGGCCGTGCGCGGTAATCACTTTGACTTCCGGCACCAATTCTTTCAGCGCCTCCTGAACATCCTCCAGATCCTTGATACGCGGCACAACATAGAAGCTCTGCCCGCCCCGGTAATGTTCGCGCAAGATCGCCTCGCGGATCACGACCGGATCATACGGCAGAACAAAGGTACGGATCGCCAGCCGGTCAACCGGCGGCGTCGCGATCAGGCTCAGCTCTTTCACACCGGTCAGCGACATTTGCAGGGTACGCGGGATCGGCGTTGCCGTCAGGGTCAGGACATGGACATCGGCTTTCAGCTCTTTCAGTCTCTCCTTCTGCTTAACCCCGAAACGCTGCTCCTCATCGACAATCAACAGCCCCAAATGGCCGAATTTGACGTTTTTACCAAACAAAGCGTGCGTACCGACAACGATATTGATTGTACCGTCGGCGAGCTCCTCGCGCACCCGCTTGGCCTCGGCAGCCGTAACAAGCCGCGAAAGCTGCGCCACGCGCAAACCCATGCCCTTAAAGCGGGCGGCAAAATTCTGGAAGTGCTGCCGGGCAAGCAGAGTGGTCGGCACAACCACCGCGACCTGCGCCCCGTTAATCGCCGCGACATAAGCCGCGCGCAGCGCGACCTCGGTCTTGCCGAAACCAACATCGCCACAGACCAGCCGGTCCATTGGATGCGCCCGCGCCAGATCCTCGATGACCGCGCCAATCGCCCGCTGCTGGTCTTCCGTTTCCTGATACGGGAACCTTGAAGCAAATTCTTCATAAAGGTCAGCAGACACATGATATTGCTCCGCTTTTTGCAGCTGACGCTTGGCCGCGATCTTTAGCAGCGCATCGGCCATGATCATAAGGTCTTTCTTGACCTTCGCCTTACGCGCTTGCCATCCTGCCCCGCCGAGCTTATCAAGCTGGGTTGTGCCCTCGTCACTGCCAAAGCGAGACAGAACCTCGATATTTTCGACCGGGACGAACAGGCGGTCATCGCCGGCATAGACAATGCGCAGGAAATCGTGCACCTTGCCGGCGGCGCTCAGCGTTTCCAGCCCGTCAAACCGGCCAATCCCGTGATCGACGTGTACAACAAGGTCACCGGGGGCAAGAGATGAAACTTCTGTGAGAAAATTATCGGCCTTGCGGCTTTTTCTGGTGCGGCGCGCGAGGCGGTCGCCGAGAATGTCCTGCTCTGTCAAAACCGTGAGATCCGGCGCGGTAAAGCCGCTCTCAAGCGCCAGTATTCCCATCCCTATATCGCGGCTGCCGAGCTTTTTAAGGTCTTCCGGCGCATCAATATCGTGGAAATTGGCAAAACCGGCGTGATCCATCAGGCTACGCAGCCGCTCACGTGAGCCTTTCGAATAAGCGGCGATCAGGATTTTACGCCCCTTTTCACGCTGACCCGCAACGTAATCGGCCAGCGCCTTGAAAACATCGCCCTCGCTGCCTTTGACATTGGCCTGCGCCCTGACATCGGCAAAATCGCGCCCTTTACGCCCGCCGCAATCCGTGTGGTCACCTTCCGGTGCGCCAAAGGGCGAGAGGATTTCCGCTTGCGCGCCAATCGCCTGCCACGCCTCGTCAGTCAGGTAAAGGCGCCCGACCGGCAAAGGCTGGTAAATCGTACCGGACAGGCTGGCGCGCTCACCCTTTTTCTTGGCTTTCGCCTGCTCGGCCAGCGTCTGACGCGCGGCGTAAAAATCCTCGATCTGGGCCAGCCGTTCGCTTCGTGCCTCTTCGGCGTGGTAATCAAGCGTCACCTGCGCGCCCGGGGCATAATCAAGCACCGTATCCATTTTCTCGAAAAACAGCGGCAGCCAATGATCCATACCGTTATAACGGCGGCCGGCGCTAACGGCTTCATAGAGCGGATCGTCGCTGCGCACGACGCCGAACAGGTCGCGATATGCGGCGCGAAACCGTGCGATCGATTTATCATCGAGAAAGAACTCTGTTGCCGGGTAGAGCTGGAAGCTCGAGATCTTGCGGCTGGTGCGCTGGCTGATCGGATCAAAAGCCCGGATCGTATCGATCTCTTCGCCGAACAAATCAATACGCAGCGGCTCTTCGTAACCGGGCGGGAACATATCGACAATGCCGCCGCGAATTGCGTACTCGCCCGCCTCACGCACGGTTTCTGTACGATTATAGCCGTTATCATGCAGGAAAGTTTGCAAGCCCTCCAGCGACAATTTACCGCCGGTTTGTGCAATGAAGCTGGCATTTTGCAGGACAGAGCGCGGCATAACGCGCTGGGTGATGGCGCTGACAGTGGTCAGCAGCACACGCGGCTTGCGGGTTTTATCAGCGTCCCATGCCAGCAAGGTCGAAAGCGCTGCCACACGGCGCGCAACAACCTCGTTATGCGGCGATACACGGTCATAGGGCAAACAGTCCCAAGCAGGCAAAACGGCCTGCTCAACGTGTGGGGCGAAAAAGGACAGCAATTCAGCCAGAT
>CBDUPU010000086.1:0-8565 GCA_965369185.1 uncultured Rhodospirillales bacterium | reverse complement strand
GCTGGGTTTTGGCGGATTTTCACAAGAGTTTGACGATCATCTGGACCGGATTAAATGGAAAATTCTGGGGACGGATGTGGAAAATTAACCCTTTTCCCCTTAATCCGCCTTTGACAACCTGTTACCAATGTACGAAACTTATTAAACAATGTATTGAATCTACTTGGTTTCCACTTCAATGGCACAAAATAATCCTGAACAGGAACCATCTATCGAAGAAATCCTCGCGTCCATCCGCCAGATAATCTCTGACGATGACGAAGAGGATAATGTTGCTGAGCCGGAAGAAGAAGCCGAGCCGGAGCCGGAGCCTGTGGCCAAAGCCAAGCCTGAGTCAGAGCCGGAAGAAGAGGATGAAGAAATCCTCGAGCTTACCGACAAGGTCGATGGAGACGAAGACGAAGAGCTTGAAGAAGAATACGAGCCGGAACCGCCGCGCGTAGAAATCGATCTTCAGGATTCTGCTGATTATGAAGATGAGCCGGAAGAAGATGACGATGATGATTCGCTTCTGACCGATTCGGCGCAGCATGCCGTGCTGGAGGGGATCTCTGCTCTTGCCAGCAAAACAGCACTGGATCGAAAAGGTACAGGCGCAACAACGATCGAAGATATCGTCCGGGAAATGATGAAGCCCATGCTGCGTGAGTGGCTGGATATTCATCTGCCGCCGATGATTGAGAAAATCGTTCAGAAAGAGCTTCGTAAAATTGCAAGACGAGCCGTGGAAGACGAAGAGTAATCTTCTCGCCGCGTAATTTTTAAAAAATAGACGAAAGGGCGGCGCTTGCGGCCCTTTTTTGTTGTCGAAAAGCTTAGTTTCGTTGAGTTCTCGGGGAAATGATTATATGTTTCCTACAGTTTTTAAACTTAGAAAGATGATATCCGGATATGCTTGATAAGACATTTGAGCCTGAAAAGGTCGAAGCGCAACATTACGAACAGTGGGAAAAAGAAGGTGCCTTCAAGGCCTATCCCGAAAACGATCAGAACCCGTTCTGTGTGATGATGCCGCCGCCTAATGTCACCGGCAGTCTTCATATGGGGCACGCCCTGAATACAACGCTGCAGGATATCCTGACGCGTTATAACCGTATGAACAATAAAGACGCGCTGTGGCAGCCCGGTACAGACCATGCCGGCATCGCCACGCAGATGGTTGTGGAGCGTATGCTGGACGGCGAGGGGACGTCACGCCGCGAGCTAGGGCGTGACGGTTTCTTGAAACGCGTTTGGCAATGGAAAGAAGAATCCGGCGGCACGATCGTCAATCAGATGCGCCGTCTTGGGGCGACGCCCGACTGGGCGCGCGAGCGCTTTACGATGGACGAGGGACTGTCTGCTGCTGTTCGTAAGGTTTTTGTCCAGCTTTATAAGGAAGGGCTGATATACCGCGACAACCGCCTTGTTAACTGGGACCCGAAACTACATACCGCCATTTCCGACCTTGAGGTCGAGCAAAAAGAGCAAAAAGGCCATATGTGGCATATTCGCTATCCGATCGAAGGCGAAGAGGAACATTTTATTACGGTCGCGACGACTCGTCCGGAAACAATGCTCGGGGATACGGCGATTGCTGTCCACCCGGATGATGAGCGTTATAAAAATCTTGTCGGCAAGTTTGCGGTACTGCCAATTGCCAACCGGCCGATTCCGATTGTTGCTGATGAATATTCAGACCCGGAAAAAGGCAGCGGCGCAGTAAAAATTACACCGGCGCATGACTTTAACGACTTTGAAGTCGGTAAGCGCCATGACCTGCCGATGATCAATATTTTTGACATTGATGCGCGAATTAATGAAAACGGCCCAGAAGAATATCGCGGCCTTGACCGCTTCGAAGCGCGCAAGAAGGTTCTTGCCGAGCTGGAGGATCTTGATCTGCTGGTCGGTGTAGAAGACATCAAGCATACGGTCCCTTATGGCGACCGCGGCGGCGTGATCATCGAGCCTTTCCTGACAGAGCAGTGGTATGTCGATGCCAAGACATTGGCGCAGCCTGCCATTGAAGCGGTTCGCTCCGGCAAGACCGAGTTTGTCCCCAAACAATGGGAAAACACCTATTATCACTGGATGGAAAATATCCAGCCTTGGTGCATTTCGCGCCAGCTCTGGTGGGGGCACCAGATCCCGGCATGGTACGGCCCCAACCGCGAAGTTTATGTCGCCGAGACTGAAGAAGAGGCCAAGGCACAGGCGCGCGAAGCGCACGGCGAGGACGTCACGCTGGAACGTGATCCGGATGTTCTGGATACGTGGTTCAGCTCCGCCCTCTGGCCGTTCTCGACCCTCGGCTGGCCGGAACAAACGCCGGAACTGGATAAATATTATCCGACTGACGTACTCGTCACAGGCTTTGACATTATCTTCTTCTGGGTTGCCAGAATGATGATGATGGGGCTGCATTTTATGGACGAAGTGCCGTTTAAGAAGGTCTATATTCACGCCCTTGTGCGTGACGCCAAAGGACAAAAAATGTCCAAATCCAAGGGCAACGACATTCGACTGTCCGAGGATCGCGTTGAGGGCTATCGCAATTTCGCGACCAAGCTCTGGAATGCGGCGCGTTACTGCCAGATGAATGATTGCCTGCCTGACCCGTCCTTTGATCCCCAAAGCGTAACCTATACGCCGAATAAATGGATCGTAAACGAGGTTGCGAACACGGCCAAGACAATCGGCAACGCTATTGAAACGTATAAATTCAATGAATCTGCCGGAGCGATCTATCAGTTTGTCTGGGGGACATTCTGTGATTGGTATCTGGAATTCACCAAGCCTGTTCTTTCCGCGGGAGATGAACGCGCGGAAGAAACCCGCAAGACAACGGGCTGGGTGCTGGAACAGATACTGCTGCTGCTAAACCCGTTCATGCCGTTTATTACCGAAGAGCTTCACAAGTCCTTTGGTTCTGAAGACGGCAAACGCCTTATAACGGCGCAATGGCCTGACTATCCTGCGGAATTGCAACAGCCGGATGCCATGGCCGAAATGGACTGGATGACACGCTTTATCAGTGAAATCCGTAGCGTTCGCGCTGATATGAACGTGCCTGCCGGGGCGAAAATCACCCTGATGGTTAAGGAGGCGTCTGACCAAACGAAACAGCGTTTGGATTCGTACGATGAAACACTCTGCCGGATGGCACGACTCGAAAAGATCGAACTGACAGACTCTGTTCCAAAAGGCTCCATCCAGACGGTTGTTGATGAAGCGACCTTGGTGCTGCCTATCGCGGATATTATCGATCTCGATCAGGAGCGTGCGCGCCTGAAAAAGGAGATTGAAAAGCTGGAGGGCGACATCAAGAAAATCATGCAAAAGCTCAGCAACGAAAAATTTATCGCGAACGCACCGGAAGAGGTTGTAGAAGAGCAGCGTAGCCGTAAAGCGCAGGCCGAAGGCGTTATTAACAAGCTTAGTCAGGCGCTGAAGCAGCTTGAAGCCGCATAAAAAGTGGTTCTGTGCCCTAAATAACAAAAAGCCGCCAAATGGCAGCTTTTTTTTACGGCTCACATCGCAAGAGCAATTGAATGCTGGTGCGTAATCGTTGATCTAACAAGACACAACAAAAAAGCTGCCAGCTTTATGGCAGCTTTTCCAAACCAGTAAGAACCGGAATTATTTCTTGTCACCTGCACCAAACAGGTTGCCGTAACGGCTTTCGAACTTGGTCAACTGACCTTTCTCGATCACGCGCGCCGTGCCGCCAGACCATGCCGGGTGGCTCAGGCAGTCAATGTCGAGTTTCATCACGTCACCTTCTTTGCCCCAGGTGCTGTGTGTTTTGTATTCCGTACCATCGGTCAAAACGACCGTAATTTCGTGGTAATCGGGATGAATATCGGTTTTCATCTGACTTCTCCTATTGAACAGGCGGTTTTTTTATCGTTTATAGACCGGAATTGCAAGGTTTTTTATTGGCTTGGAGTGAATTAATGAAGTGGTGGCACACAGAGCGTCTGGAACAAAAGCGTCCATACCTTGAAACCCGCATGAAACTGGTCAAAGCCGTGCGGCGTTACTTTGACGATTTGGGCTTTCTGGAGGTAGAAACCCCTATTTTACAAGTGTGCCCTGTCATGGATGCCCACATCCATGCCTTTAAAACAAGCCAGCTTGATCTGGATTTGTCACAAAAACGCGACCTTTATCTGCACACCAGCCCTGAATTTGCCATGAAAAAGCTTATGGCGGGAGGCATTAAGGAGCTCTATCAGATCTGCCACGTTTTCAGGAACGCCGAGGGCTCACGTCTTCATAGCCCTGAATTCACGATGATTGAATGGTACCGCGCCAACGCGGATTACACGGACATTATGCATGATTGTGTAGATTTGCTGCGCTCTTGCGCCAGCACCCTTAATATAAAAACCTATCGGCACAAGGATAGCAGCTGCAATCCTTTTGCCGACTGGCAGAAAATTTCGGTGGCAGAAGCGTTCGAGCATTATGCCGGTATCTGTCTTCATGATTATCTCAAAGACCGGGATGGTTTTTCAGCAGCCATCGCCGACAAAGGGATCAGGGTCGCCGCGGATGATGAGTGGGATGATTTGTTTTTCCGTGTCATGGCCGAAAAGATCGAGCCGTTTCTTGGAATGAACGCGCCGACTTTTATCTATGACTACCCCGCCAGTATGGCCTCTCTGTCTCGCCGTAAGCCGGAAGACCCGCGATATGCGGAACGGTTTGAGCTTTATGTCTGCGGCATTGAGCTGGCAAACGCCTTTAGCGAGCTAACCAATGCGGATGAACAGGAAGCGCGTTACTTCGAAGAAATGGCGCATAAGAAAAAGCTTTACGGTGAAACCTATCCGCTGGACGAAGACTTTATCGATGCCCTGAAAACCGGCCTGCCGGAAAGCGGCGGTATTGCGCTTGGTATTGACCGTCTAGCCATGCTCGCAAGCGGTGCTGATGACATCCGTCAGGTGCTCTGGGCCGAAGTCTAGGCCATAAAAAAGGGCACTTACGAAGCGCCCTTTTCTAAATCTTGTGAAACCTGATTAGGCGGCTTTCACTTCAGTTTTTTTTAAAGCCAGCGATTTACCTTTGGATTTAAGGTCTGCAAAGGCCTCATCCAGGCGAGCAACCATGCTCTTTTCGCCCTCACGAAGCCATTTCCGCGGATCATAAAGTTTTTTGTACGGCTCGCCTGTCTCCGGATCGATTTGGTGTTTAAAGGCGGTTTCGTTCTCAAAAACGAATTTTCCGACACCTTCAGCGAAAGCAAACTGGGTGTCTGTATCAATATTCATTTTGAATACGCCATAAGACAGTGCTTCTTCAATCTTCTGTTTTTCCGAGCCCGAGCCGCCGTGGAAAACAAGATCGAGCGGGTTTTTGCCCGTGCTGTGACGTTCCTGCACCAGTGCCTGCGAGTTTTTCAAAATCTCCGGGCGCAGCTTCACGTTACCCGGCTTGTAAACCCCATGGACGTTGCCAAACGAGGCGGCGAGAGAGAAGTGGCCAATTTCTGACAGCTCTTCATACGCGCGCAGGCAGTCTTCCGGCTGCGTGTAAAGCTTGTCATTGTCAATCTCGTCAGAACCAACACCGTCTTCCTCGCCGCCGGTGACGCCCAGTTCGATTTCGATGCTCATATCGATCTTGGCCATCCGTTCCAGCAAACGGGCCGATTCGGACAGGTTGAAGTCAATATCATCTGCGGACAGGTCGAGCATATGAGAGCTAAATAGTGGCTTGCCGGTCTCTTTATAGAATTTCTCGCCTTCGGTAATCAGCGCCTCAATCCACGGGATAAGTTTGCGGTCGGCATGGTCTGTGTGAAGGACTACACATACTCCGTACAGTTCTGCCAGTGTATGCACATGGCGCGCGGCCGCTACCGCACCAAATACTTTTGCCTGAAAAGAATCGGGCATGCCTTTGCCGGCATAAAATTCAGCGCCGCCATTTGACAGCTGAATAATAACATCAGACTGATTGTTGCGTGCAGCCTCCATAACAGCGTTTATCGAATTGGTCCCCACGACATTGACTGCCGGCAGGGCATAGCCGCCATCTTTACATGCCTTTACCAGTGCGAGGTACTCTTTGCCGCTAACGACGCCGGGATTGAGAGAAGTGCTGCTCATAGCCGAACCTTTCTAATGTTTCCTTTAATTCCAAGCATAACAATATAATGAATGACCAATATAGTCATTCATTTCCGGCTGTGAAGAGGGGAAACCTTATTTAATGTCTAAGGTTGGGGCAGGGACTGCAGCGTTAATGACGTTTGCCGGTGCGAGCGCAATTTCTGCCTGCTGAAGAACAGCGGCATATTCGGAAGCGGCAGCAGGTGTAAAGCTTAGTTTACTACTCATCGTCTTTTCTTTGTACCAGTCCAAAATTGATCAGGTTGTTTATGGCTCTATTGTCAGTCGTTGTCGGCCCGTTATAGAGACCTTCGAAGATGTTTTGGCGGGAAACAGAGCCTTTCTTTCCAATTATCGAAACTATCTTCGCGTCTCTCAAGGTCGGTTTATGCTGACCGAATAAACTTATAATACTTTGTAGAAACTTTTTCAAGTTTTTATGGTTATAGTCAAAATAACCTAAAGCAAGGTCTACATTCTTCTTCGCATAGCCGCATGCGCGCAACTGTACGGTTCGACCGTCATCGCCGCTAGGGGTTCGGGTTATGCAGCCGTAATCATACAGCCATTCAATATCGCGGTTTAGCGCGGACTTGTTGACTTCCAGCCGTTCCATTATGTCGGATTGTGTTGTCCCGGGATGTTCGTCAATGTCCACAAGGATCATCGCACGCATCATTTTGCATGCCGGTTCGCCGCCAAGAGCATCGACCAAATGATCAATGATATTAGTGGCAGCATTGGCTTTTGCCGCAATATTGTCCTGTGGAATAGGCTGCATAGATATCATAATAGCACTAAATCACCAAAAGCCCAAGAAATATGGAAATGATTGGCGTGTTTTACTAAATCAAAACGCGAGTGAAATCAGTGGATTACACAGTGGAGTTAAATATGAAGCGATGTTGTAGCAGAAATACGACTAATGACAAAGGAAAAGGTTTGTTTTTGGCTAAGCAATCCATAGAAAAAGCCCGGCCATAATAACAGCCGGGCTTTAATAACTATGTCGTAAAAATTACTCTGCGGCCTGCGCTTGGGCGACGTAACCAACAGCATGCATTTTTACCGTTGTATCAAGCATGCGGTTGGAAAAGCCCCATTCATTATCATACCAGGTCATGATCCGGACCAGCTTACCGTCGATCACTTTTGTCCCTTCAAATGAAAAGACCGAAGAAAGTGGGTTGTGGTTAAAGTCGCCAGAAACAAGAGGTTCTTCATAATAGCCAAGAACTCCGTCAAGCTCGCTACCCGCAAATTCCTTGATAGCGGCATTCACTTCTTCAACCGTGGTGTCGCGGCTGGCAATGAAGTTAAGGTCAACCAGTGAAACGTTCGGGGTCGGCACGCGAATGGCAACACCGTCCAGCTTGCCGTTCAGCTCCGGCAGCACTTTGCCGACAGCCTTGGCCGCACCGGTAGAGGTCGGGATCATGTTAAGGGCTGCCGCGCGGGCGCGATGCAGATCGCTATGCATCGTATCAACAACGCGCTGATCACCGGTATAGGAATGTATTGTCGTCATAAAGCCACTTTCAATACCGATTTTCTGGTGCAGCGCATGCGCAACAGGCGCAAGGCAGTTGGTGGTGCAAGAGGCATTAGAGACAATGCGATGCTCCGGGCCGAGCTTGTCACTGTTAACGCCGTATACAACGGTCAGATCTTCATCTTTAGCCGGCGCCGAAATCAGCACTTTCTTGGCGCCTGCCTCAAGGTGCATGGCAGCTTTGTCCCGGTTGGTGAACAGACCTGTGCATTCAAGGGCAATATCGACTCCAAGCTCGCCCCAGGGCAGGGAGGCCGGATCACGTTCTTGCACGACTTTAACTTTCTTGCCGTTTACAACCAGCGTGTCAGTGCCTTCGACTTTGACTTCAAACGGCGAGGGGCCATGGACGGAATCATATTTAAGCAGGTGGGCGTTGGTGTTGATGTCGGCCAGATCGTTAATGGCAACGACTTCAATGTCATTGCGGCCAGATTCTACCCAGGCGCGGAACACAAGACGGCCAATCCGTCCAAAACCGTTAATCGCAACTTTTACTGACATATAAATTCTCCTGTAATTCTTGTCTATTCCTTGTCGTCTTGCGGCAGTTTATATATAACCGATTCAACTGGGCATCTAGTCTAGACAAAAAACAAATTTTACAGGGAGAGTCAACGTGAATGACAAGGCTAAGGACGACAGGCCAAAATTGCGCCGTTATTTCTTTGATACCGAGTTTAACGATGATAGCGAGCAATTTGCTTGCGAGCTAATCAGCATCGGCATTATCTCGGAAGAAGGCAAAGAATATTACGGCATTTCCAATGAATTTAATGCCGCCGCTGCAGCTGCAGAGCCATGGCTGAAAAAGCATGTAATCGACAAGCTTGATGACCCGTCCACATGGGTCAGTGTAGAGGAAATTCGCAAGCATATTCTGGATATGATTGAACCGGCGCGAGAGAT